>NZ_JAMXFI010000099.1:0-29887 GCF_025460875.1 Microvirga yunnanensis | reverse complement strand
GGTGTAGCTGGCGCCCTCGGCAATCGCCAGCAGGGCGCGGGCGCGGTCGACTTCAGCGGCGGGGGCGCTCTGGGAGCGGCTCAGGCGGGTGAGCTCGGTGCGCTCCTCCGGGGTGAGCGGGCGCAACGGATCTTTCTGGTGGCGCGACATGGGGCACCTCGCAGCACGAGGATCACCACGCCACTATACCAGATCCGACGGCGGATGACCCACTAGTGCTAAGGCATGAGCACTTGGCGGAATTGCGTGCGGCAAGACCGAGAGGCTGACGGAAGCAGGACCTTACCCCAGAGGCGATACGAGACTACTACCTTTGCTCACGAGTGGCCGGTTGCGGATCAATCCTTCCCTAAGGTCAAATACCGCGCAGGGATAGGGTTCCACCATTTTCTGGAGGCATCATCTGGGAGGGACGAGGCCAATGCGAACCGGGTATGTGCCAACTGTCGTTGTCGCGTTAGTGCTCGGGTGGACCGCGCCGGATCCAACTCAGCCTGACCTTGGTCTTTCTGCACTGGCTCGGATCAAGACCGACGCTCACAAGAGGGTGGTGAAGCATTCTCGAACTGTACCGAAAGCAGCGGTACAAAAACGGATGGCAAGCAGAGTTATCAGCAAGCCTTCCGCTCCATCCCTGAGGGTAGCCTCGGCAGGCCAGCAACCTCCATCGTCCCCCTCTCCCTTGGACCTGCCCGTACCGCCAAGCCCATCTAACATGGCGCCCTCGCCCCCTGAACCCCAAGTTCCGACCCCCGACGATCAGATGGAAAAACTCAGGGTCGGCCTTGAGAAACTTGCACGATCATACCCGCCTCAAGAGGGTCATAGAGAGAGGCTCAGATTGGGTCTGGAACGACTTGCCAAGGCCATGAATGACGGCGGAAGCTAAAACTGCTTCGATGCCGCCTGCCAGGAGCAACTGCGCCATCCTTGAGCAGACCCCGGGCATGTCAAGCGTCCCAATTACAGCAGCGTAGGGTAGTCGGCCCTGAACAATGCCGTTTGCTCAGGCGGCGATTGGATTCCAGGGTTCGTGGGCAGTATCCGATCGCACGGATAACTCCAGCAGGACTGCCATGAGCCAGGCGACAAAGAGCCTGAGCCAGTTCAGGATCAGTCTGAGATTGTGCCCGGCGGCCACGAGCAGGGCGTTGATCGCATCCCCGGCCGCTCCGAGCAGGTGGTTGCGTCCCAGGCGCCCATCCACCTTCATGTGCCCAATCATCGGCTCGATCGCCGATCGTCGCCTGAGTTCCCGTCGGATCGTCGGTGTCAGACCCCGCCGCTGTCGCGTGATGAACACCCGATCCGTCTTGGCATAATCATGCCCGCGATAGCCCTGGTCGACATAAGTCCGCTCCGGCTCGACGCCTGTCAGGGCGATGACCTGGCCGATGGTAGCGTCCAACGTATGCCCGTCATAAGGATTGCCCTCCAGCGCCTTGGACGCGAGCACGAAGCCTTCGCGGTTGGTCACTGCCAGCGCGACCTTGGAGCCGAACTCATACGGCCGATGCGCCTTGCCTTTGGCGATACACACCACCTCGGGCGCATGCAGGCTATAGAGCTTGTTCTTGCTCGTGCGCTCCTGCAGCAGCAGCCGCTCTACGAGGCCCAGCAGTGGAGCCAATCGGATCGAGAGCTCCACATCCCCGGCGACTTGGCGCATCACATCGCGATAGACCCGGCCGAGGTAGGTCTTCAGCCGCTTGAGTTCGCGCCGCATGCGTCGCATCTGCCGGGCATGGGCGTAGCGGCCGACCTGCACGGCAGCGCGCTTGGCCAGACGGGTGTGGGTCTGCCGCAGCTCGAGGCCGCGCCGCTTGGCCTGCCGCACCAGGGCGAGGAGAGCCTTGAGATAGAGCTTGGCGTCGGTGGGATGGGTGATCGCCTTGGGCTGCACCGTGGCGTCGACGCTGATCCGCTCCAGACTGGAGGGCCGCACGGTGCCAGTGGCGAGCCCGGCCCGGATCGTGGCGGCGAGCAGCCTCTCCAGCCCCTCCGGTCCGAGCCGCTTGCGCCAGCGCGTCAGCGAGCTCGGATCGCACGGCAGCTCATGGTGGAAGTATTCACAGCCGCAGAACTACTGCCAGTACGGGTTCTCGATCCAGCGCTGCACCACCGCTTCATCGGACAGGTTGAAGGTATGCTGGAGGTAAGACAGACCGACCATCAAGCGTGTTGGCATCGCGGGTCGTCCGAGTGGGCAGTAGAAACGGCCAAACTCGTGATCGAAGCGGCCCCAGTCGATGAGACCGGCCAGGCGAAACGGCTCGTGACGCGGATCGAGGATCTGGTCGAGACGGCTGCGGTAGAGATCACCGGAGCTCGGCATCGTCGGCTTGGGTCCCATGGCAAAACACCAGCTTTGAGCGGGTCAGTTCCCAGATGCTGGCATTCTACAATGGTTCGCGAAGACGAAGAATCCTTCTGCCTCAACGAGTTGCGGGTTATTCAGGGCCGACTAAGATATGCAAATCCTTGAGCAGGTAAACTCCAGTCTTCGATGACATGATATGGTCCAACACGACGTGTCGTGGTGAAGCCGCTCACAAACGGTCGTGTGTGAATGCCGTCATTGATCGATGTTGCAACCCGACCGATCAGGTTTTCGATCTGGCAAGCGTCTGCCTGGGCATTTCGCCGAAGGCGTTCCGACACGCGGAGGCGAATTCGCTCAGGTGGTTGTAGCCGCAGCGCAAGGCCACCTCGGTGACCGTGATGGCGCCTGGATCCGACAGCAGCAGGAGCTCGCGGGCGTGCTTGAGCCGCAGGGTGCGCAGGAACGCCATCGGGGTCATGCCGCGAAAGCTCTGGAAGGCGTTCTGCAGGCTGCGGGCGCTCACCCCGGCATGGGCCGCGATGTCGGCCAGCGACAGGGGCTCGGCGAAATGCGCCTCGATGAAGGCCTCCGCCCGCTTCACGTAGAAGGGCGCCGCCGCCGATTGCGGCCGCAGCAGCGCCTCCGAGTAGGTATGGGAGTGCCCCAGCAGCAGAGACGTGATCAGGGTCTGCTCGAGCTGCTGGGCTGCGGCCGGCAGCTGGCGCGTGATGGAGTGAGGCTGGCTCAGCTCGGACGTGGCGTAGCGCACGGCCCGGACCCAGCTCTGCTGGGCCGCCTCTGCGAGCGGAACGTGCCGATCGAACGCGATCGCCTGCGTGAGTTCGCGCCCCAGGAGCTTCGTGCATTGCTCGGTGAGCTTGCGGGTGTCGAGCAGGACCGTGAGCGTCTCGCAATCGTCCCGGTAGTGCAGGAACGCCTCCGGGCCCGAGGGAAAGATCGGCCCCTGATCCGGCGTGAAGGCGTATTCCTGTCCTCCGATCGTCACCTGTCCGGCGCCGCGATCGGCCATGACGAACGCCAACCGGTGGTCCATCTCGGCCGGGTAGAGCCGGATCTTCAGTTCCGCCCCATAGCCAACGGTGAAAATGCCGAAATCGCGCTGGCCATGGATGCTGAGCCTGCAATCGGCCGCCTGGGACCGAGAGGAAGGGTCAGCTTGCTGCGGGTGATGAACCGGTTGGTAACTTCCTCGATCTCGTCGACACGAGGCGATCTGACCGAGAAGTCAACAGCATCGGACCCATGAACAACCGGCGCGATCCCAGGATGATTGTCGGCCACGTTTGCGCACTCTATTGCATAATGCTGCAACTTTTTCAGCCGCTGCATCCCAAGACCATAGATTTTCAAAGAAGTTCCTACAAGTCGATAGCCTTATCATTTTCGGAGTAGTGTCCTGAAACAATATATACTTGGACCGTCACCTTGTTGCTGGAGGATTGCACGCAGGATTGCCTGTAAAAGAGCAAATACAATCTTATGTTGTTCGTTCGACCAACGCGAGCGTTGTTGCCCCGCGCCTGCCAATGGCGTCAGGTGCTGAGACAATTCCGGTCATCGGCCGCAACCGTCATGGGCCTCCTCGAAATCCCGATGCGAAACCACTATATCATAACGTATCGTGTGCTTTTGGCTGCCGCCCATACGACCCCACCTCAAGCGGCAAGCCACGACTGGGGCATCTATGCATATTTCACTCCTTGCTATCATCGCGGGCGGCCTTTCCTTGGGCGCCTGCGCGACGGTTACCCGCGGCACGACCGACCAAGTGGACTTCGATTCGAACCGCCGGCCGCCATGCGGGCGTCGACCGGCCTGACCTGCCCGACGACTCCCTGCACCCTGCAGGTCGATCGGAAGGCGGAGTTCATCGCGACCTTCTCCAAGGACGGCTACGAGAGCCAGGACATCATGGTTCAAACCCGGGTCGCCGGCGGCGGTGCGGCTGGCTTTGCGGGCAACGTGCTCGTTGGCGGCCTCGTGGGCATGGGCGTTGATGCTGCGACCGGGGCCACCCTGGAGCATTATCCGAATCCGGTTGTCGCGAGCCTCGCCCCCTGGCCGCATCCGCGAAGCACCGCGGGCAAAAGCCCGCCCCTCCTCGCGGGCCCGTCAAGGAGGCGGCTCCGCCGACCTCATAGGCCATCTATCCCAAAAGTGGAATCCACTTTTGGGATCGGATCCGATGCTCCACTCTTGGCTGGCGCATCATGCGGACCCGAAGGGCCGCCTCAGCAGGAGCGGCTCGCGCCCCATATTCGTCTGCATGGCTGGCCGACCGGCTGGTTCGAGCGCCATGGGGCCGTCAACCGGAATCGCGGCGATCCTTTCGTTCGCCATTGCTTCACGGCTATAGAGCCGAAAGCTGTCGCGCCAGGGAGAGCCTCGGGTCGTCTTCCCTTCGGGATGATCAACCCTGGCGCAAGCGATCTGCACGAGAGCGTGTCTTATTCTCGAGCCTGGTTCGGAGCGTCATGGAGTCCCGGTAATCGCGGGGCTCATCCCATTTGCACCGAGCCTGCTCCTCGGCAGCGGAAATTCCGTCCAGGACGCTTGGCAATGACGATTGGCAATGATGCCCGGCAATGACGGCCTCGATCACCGTGGGCCGGGCCGATGTGAGCCTGCGGGCTGCCGACCCCGTCTATTGGCCCCGTCTATTGGCTTTCGCATCAGGACGGCGGATTTCGGCCGGGCTCTCAGGCGCCGGCCGGCGCTGCATAGGCCGAGACGTCCCGCGCCAAGATGCGGCCGGCTCCCTTGGCGCCGACGATCCGTCCGTCTTCGGCGACGATGTGGCCCCGCAGCAGCGTCATCACCGGCCAGCCGGTGACCTCGAACCCCTCCCAGGGGGTGTAATCAGCACCGTGGTGGAGGATCTCCTGGCGGATGACCTCGCGCCGGTTCGGATCCCAGAGCACGATATCCGCGTCGAACCCGACGCCGATGGAACCCTTGCGCGGATAAAGGCCGTAGATCTTCGCGTGGTTCGTGGCGGTCAGTTCCACGAAGCGGTTGAGGGAGATCCGTCCCTTGGAAACCCCCTCCGAGAAGAGAATGGGCAGCCGTGTCTCAACCCCCGGGATGCCGTTCGGCACCCAGCGGAAGGAACTCCTGCCGTTCGGGTGGAGCTTGCCGGACGGACTATCGTATCGGAATGGGCAATGATCCGACGAGAAGGTCTGGAACACGCCGCTGCGCAATCCCTCCCAGATGGCCGCCTGGCTCTCCTCGTCCCGCGGCGGAGGCGAGCAGACGTATTTCGCCCCGCTCATGTCCATGTCCGGGCCTTGCAGGTCCTCGGCGGTGAGCGTGATGTATTGCGGGCAGGTCTCGGCATAGATTTTGAGGCCGCGGGACTGTGCCCAGCGGATCTGCTCCATCGCCTCGCGACCGGACACATGCACGATCATGATCGGCACATCGACGAGCTCCGCATGGCTGATCGCCCGATGCGTGGCCTCCCGCTCCACGATTTCCGGGCGGGAAACAGCATGGTAATAGGGAGCGGTACGGCCCTCGCGCTCGAGACGCTCGGTCATGTAGCGGATCGCGTCATACCCCTCCGCGTGCACCATCACGAGGGCGCGCTCCCGACGCGCCACCTCGAACACGTCGAGAAGCTCGCGGTCCTTCAGCACGAGATCATCGTAGGTCATGAAAACCTTGAACGACGTGTAGCCGTCCTTGAGCAGCGCGGGAAGCTCCTGCCCCAGGACCTCGGGCGTCGGGTCCGAGACGATCAGGTGGAAGGCCGTGTCGACGTAGCACTCGTTCTCGGCTTTCCTCCTGTAGTCCTCGACGCAGGCGCGCAGGGACGCGCCCCGTTGCTGGAGCGCGAAGGGAAGGACCGTCGTGTTGCCGCCGGCCGCGGCCGACGCCGTGGCGGAGGCGAAGTCATCCGCCATCACCACGCCGGGACCTGACGGTTGAGCGATGTGAACGTGGCTGTCGATGCCTCCCGGCAGCACGAGGAGACCGGACGCATCGATTTCCCGCTGGGCGCGGAGATTTTCACCGAGCGCAACAATGCGCTCGCCTCTGACGCCCACGTCGCAACGGATCGTGTCGGATGCGGTGACGACGGTGCCGCCCTTGATCGCGAGATCGAGTTCCATCGCCATCCTCCTCAGGCGAGTGACCGGTCGAGGCTTCCGATCAGCCGGTCGACCTCCTCGGGGGTATTGTAGTGCACCATGGAGACGCGGACCACGCCATTCCCGTCGGCAAGGCCCAGGTGTTCGATCAGACGGCGGGAGTGAAAGTCCCCGAAGCGGATGCCGATCCTGTCGGCATCGACGGAACGGACGATCTCGGCCGAGTCGCGCCCGTCCACCTTGAAGGCGATGGTCGGCACGCGGCGATCCGTAGCGCTGTCGCGGCGCCCGACAATGCGCACGTCGTTGCGGTCCCTCAGGTAGGCGAGCAGCTTTTCTCCCAGAAGGGTCTCGTGCGCGGCGATCTTGTCGAAGGCGCGGTCGATGGCGGCCCGGTCGCCGGTGCCGCCGCCGAGGGAATCGACGTAGTCCACGATGCCGGCGGAACCCCAGGCGAGCTCGTAATTGGTATTGCCCGGCTCAAGCTTCATCGGCACCTTCTCGCGACCGTAGAAGTAGTGATAGAGCCCGTCGAGCTCGAGCAGCCTCTCGTACTTGCCGTACATGACGGCGAAGTGCGGGCCGTAGGTCTTGTAGAAGCTGAAGATATAATAATCGACATCGAGATCGATCACGTTCACGGCCCGGTGGGGCGCATAGGCAACGGCGTCGACGACGATTTCGGCGCCACGCTCGTGCACGCGGCGTGCGATCTCCTTGACCGGGTTGATGGTGCCCAGAATATTCGAGGCATGGGTCACGGCCACGAGCTTGGTCCGCTCGGTCATCAGGCGATCGAGTTCATCCAGGTCGATCTCGTAGCTGTCGCGGTCGATGGACCATTCCTTGATGACGATGCCGCGCTTCTCCAGGGAGCGCCACGGGCCGATATTCGACTCGTGGTCGAAATTCGTGACGACGATCTCGTCACCCGCGTTGAGGCACCCTTCCATGGCGCGTGACAGAAACTGGGCCAGGACAGTGGTCGAAGGGCCGAGGACGATCTCTTCGGGTCGTTCCGCGCCGAGCAGACGCGCGATCTTGGTGCGGGCCTCCATGAGCCGATTCGTGGCCCGCTGCGAGTGCTCGTAGCTGGCGCCGGTCTGCACGCTGGTGGTCAGGAGATAGTCCGAGATGCGTTCGGCGACATTGCGCAGGACGAGGGAGCCGCCAGCATTGTCGAAATAGGCGAAGCCATCCGCCAGGGCGGGAAACTGGGAGCGGACGAAAGCGAGGTCAAGAGACATGGATGCACCTATTCTGCGGACGATTGGATCGAGCCGACGACAAGCGGCTCCTGGAGGTGGTGGAAAACGCAATCTTCAGGGGAGCGGCTTTCCCACATGAACATGAGAAGATCGCCGTCTGGGCCGATCGCCGCGATCGGAGCGTGCCAGAGGTTGCGGGCGTAGTTGACGCCTTCGCTCCGATGGCCCACGAAGGCTTCGGCGCGATCGAGATCGGGCAGCCCGGTCCGATCCTCCGGAGCGACAACGATCAGGAACCGCTCGACGGAAAGAGCCACGAATGTCTGCGAGGACAGAGGGTGCCGTTCGAAGGTCGAGAGCCGCATCGGCAGCGGCCCGCCGCTGGCCCGGTAGACGGCAAGCACGGGCTGTCCATCGGGGGATGCGTGGTCGAAGCGCGTGTCGGTATCGAAGCGCAGGGCCCGCCCGTCATTGACCAGCCGGCTGCGGTCCGGGTCGAAGGACAGCACGTCGCCGAAAGGGCTGAAGGCCGACGGCGTCAAGCGTTTTGGGAACAGGGTCTGCACGGATGTCTCAGCCTAGTGTGACAGGACGGCCTGAAGGAAGCTTCCGAGGCGCGGATCGCGTGGCGCATTGAAGATCTCGTCGGGAGGCCCCTCCTCGATGATTCGACCCCCGTCCATGAAGACGACCCGGTCGGCGACTCGGCGTGCAAAGCCCATTTCGTGAGTCACGACGACCATGGTGACCCCGGTCTTGGCGAGTTGCTGCATCACGTCCAAGACCTCGCCCACCATCTCCGGATCCAGGGCGGAGGTCGGCTCGTCGAAGAGCAGGACCTTCGGCTCCATGGCCAGGGCCCTGGCTATTCCGACGCGCTGCTGCTGCCCGCCTGAGAGTTGCGCCGGATATTTTTCCACGTGACCCTCGAGACCCACGCGGGTCAGCAGGCGCCGAGCGCGCTCCTCGGCCGAAGCCCACGACAGTCCGCGCACCCGGACGGGGCCGAGCGCGACGTTGCGAAGAACGGTCATATGCGGAAAGAGGTTGAAGCTCTGGAACACCATTCCCACCTCGGTGAGCACGGTGCTCTTGCGGCCGCGGCCGACCTCCGCCCCGTCGACGATGATCTCGCCGCTGTTGTGCTCCTCGAGTTGGTTGATGCAGCGGATCAGCGTGGACTTGCCCGACCCGGACGGGCCGATGACGACGACGATCTCGCCTTCCTTCACCTGGAGGTTGACGCCATGCAGCGCCTTGAACAGACCGAACGACTTGACGACGTTCCTCATCTCGATAATCGGGCGCGTCATCGTCCCCTCACCGCAAGCCGCTTCTCGAAAACCCCCACGAGCCGCACGAGCGGCATCAGGAGCAGAATGTAGATCACGGCCGCGCTGATGAGAGGCGTCGGGTTCGCCGCCAACGCTTGGGCCTGCGTTGCCTGTTTGAGCAGGTCCGGCATCGCCACCACGGACGCGAGCGCGGTGTCCTTCATCACGTTGATGGAGTTGGACGTGATCGGTGGAATCACGATTCGAAGCGCCTGCGGCAGCACCACGTCGCTCATGCGCCGCCAGGGGCTGAGACCCAAGGCGCGGGCAGCCTCGAACTGACCCGTCGGCACGGCCTCGATGCCGGCCCGGACGATCTCGGCGGAATAGGCGGCGGAGACGAGGCTCAGGGCGGAGGCCGCGGCCCCAAAGGGGGAAAGCCGCAGCCCGACGAATGGCAGCGCATAGTAGATGACGACGAGCAGGACCAGGATCGGGATGGAGCGGAAGACGTCGATATACGCGATGGCGATCTGCCTGAGAGGTGAGCCGGCATAGAGTCGGAGCAGCGCGAGGACCAGGCCGCCGATGAAGCCCAGGACGATGGCTGTCACGCCCAAAGTCAGCGTCGTGGTCAGACCCGACAGCAGGAGCGGTAGCGTTTGAACGAAAACCTTCCAGTTCAGGAAGGTGTCGAAGATGGACATGACGGGCAGCACCTCGATGTTCGTGACCATGCCGAGCGCCCGGCGCGGAGGCCGGACGCTCGGGGAGAGTTGCCGTCAGAGCTTGGGCATCTCCATGACCTTGACGGTTGCCGAATCCGGCTCGGCCTTGGCGCCGAACCACTGCTCGTGAATCTTCGCCAGGGTTCCGTCCTGCTTCATCTTCGTGATCTCGGCATTGACCTTTTCCGCCAGCGGGCTGTTCTTCGCGAACATCATCGAATACTGCTCGCCCGTCGGGATGCGCTCCACCACCTGATAGATCGGCTTGTCCTTGATGTAATACTGGACGGCCGGGATGTCGCTGACATAGCCGTCGATGCGGCCCGCCGCGAGGTCGAGCATGGCGGGAGCCAAGCCCTCATAACGGCGGATGTCCGAGAATTTGTACTTCTGCTGGTTCTGCGTCGACCACATGTCGCCGGTCGAACCCGTATCGACCGCGGCCACCTTGGTCGCCATACCTTCCAGGTTCTTGATGCCGGAATTGGCTCGCACCGCCAGCGACTGGTCGCTGTCGTAATAGGGCTGGGCGAACGAGACCGATTCGAGGCGCTTCTTGGTGATGGTGATCGAGGATACGGCGGCGTCGACCTGACCCGACTGCACCGCAGCAAACAATCCGTTGAACGGGATGTTCACGAACGACACGTTCATGTTCAGGCGCTTGCCGACTTCTTTGGCAAGGTCGATTTCGAAACCGACGATCTCGCCTTTCTCGTTCTGGAACTCCCACGGAACGTTGCCGACGTTCGCTCCGACCTTCATGTCGGCCGCAGAGGCCATCGTCCCTGCCGACATGACGAACACGGCCGTTAAACCTGCGACGAATGTGCCGCGCCGGGTGAATTTCGCTGACATCTGGTCCTCCATCTTGCACGCCGGCTCCATGGCCGGCGACCGATTCTCTGCTGCCATCTGGTAGCCGGCTCCTCAGACGCTTGCGTCGGCCGGACGTGTTGGCCAAACTGGTCTGACCAATCTGACCAGTTGATCGTGCAGCCATCCTGGCGCATGGTCAAGGCCAATCCGGAATCCGGGGCGATTAAAATGCGGTCCAGGGATGATCAAAAATGAGGCTCATGGGCTCAGCCCGACGCAGCATGAGCTTTCCATGCGAGACCGAGATGGGGGTGGCCGATGACGAGTGATGCAGTGAGTCTGTCCGAGTTGGAGCTCGCCGACCGCACGCCTGTGCCACGCGGCATCGTCGATCAGATCCAGCGCCTGATCTTGAAGGGCGGCCTCAAGGCCGGCCAGCGGCTTCCTTCTCAGCGGGAGCTGGCGGAGCAGCTGGGCGTCAGCCGTCCGTCCGTGCGGGAGGCCCTGACCGTGCTGGAGACCATGGGGCTCGTGACCGTACGGGCGGGCAGCGGAGTCTTCGTCGCAAAAGCCGATGCCCGCCGGCCGCTGTGGCGCTACTCGGATCGCTGCACGCCGGCCGACGTTTACGAGGCACGCCTGGGGCTGGAAGGCTACGCTGCGAGGCTCGCAGCCGCGCGCATCGACAAACCCGCCGAGGAGCGCCTGAGACGGTGCACCGATGCGATGCGAACCGCCTTCGAGGCGGGCGACGTGATCAGTCTCGCCGTCAACGACACCGAATTCCACGACATGATCTTTGAGCTCTCCGGAAACCCGGTTCTCGCCGCCATGTATCGGCCGGTCCGCGAAATGCTCGTCGAAAGTCAGCGCCTTCCGATGGCGCAATTCGATCGGCTGAATGAAACCGTGTCTGAGCACGAGGCCATTCTGGAGGGGATCGCCAGCCAAGATCCTGACGCGGCGGAATTGGCCATGCAAAGCCATATCCGCTCGGCGGCAGGCCGGTTCGGCGTTTCGCTCTGAGGAGAGGTTTTCCTCCCGGGCCCGGCACGGAGGTCCAACCGCCGATCCATGCTCCGGAAAGCCGCATTCTGGGGAAGGTTCTGAAGAGCCTCTGCCCTCCACGACGATCGGGGTCGGCCGGAAGCGGGGGCTCACCCCAAGGGAGGAGTTCTTGGTGAGGGGTTCTTGGTGAGGGGTTCTTTCGATCCCTCCCAAGGCGAATTGCCGGGCGCAACAAGACCCGCCATAGTGACCAGATGCGCTCCAGCCGTTGCTCAAGGTGAGCCGACGGAGGCCAGCCAGGAGAGGATCATGGAGATAACCGACCTCCATCATCTGGCTCTCCCCTGTTCGGACCTGGAGCGCTCCCGTCGTTTCTACCGGGAGATCCTCGGCCTGACCGAGATCCCGCGGCCCGCCCTGCCGGTGGCCGGGGCGTGGTTCCGGGTCGGCGTCAGCAAAGAGCTGCATCTGGTTGTCGGGGATGCTCAGGCAACATTCCGGGCTTCCAAAGGAATGGATACCAACGACATCCACTTCGCCCTTCGGGTCGCCAGCTACAGGCAGGCCCTGGAGGCGCTCAAAGCCCAAGGCTACCGCGAGGACACGGGCCCAGATGATCCGATGGGCATCAGGACCTCGATGCGGATCGGATACCCGCAGATCTATATTCTCGACCTTGACCGCAACGTCATCGAGATCAACGCCGCAAGGGCCGATTGATGGGCCGCGAGCCAGACAGCCCAGGCGGCGACATCAAGCCTGTGATCTCCATCACAGATGCTGGATGGAGCCCATCGTAAGCTCCTCACGTGTCGAAGAGGAGCCATCCATGAAAGCTGATATCAGGACATTGACCCGCGTTGCCATCGCACTCTCTGCAAGTCTCGCTGTTCTTGCCGTACACGACGCAGCCGCAGCCCGTGACCGCGGCTATGATGGCAGCGGCTTCGTGGTTCGCGACCATCGCATGCCGCCTGTCGTGCGCGATCATCGCGCCCCCGTGATCGTCCGAGATCATCGGGAAGAACCCGTGATCAGAGACCATCGCACGTCCCCGATCGTGCGGGATCACCGCGTACCGCGAGAGTCTCAGGGCGGAGTGACGGTCACGTCCTCGGGGAGCAGGCGCGGCGGATCGCCCTGCATTCGCTCGGTGTTCGGCGGCCCATGCTTCGGTCTTTGATGGGGGAGTTGGGGGCAGCGGGCGCGGACGCCGCGCCGCCCCCGTTTCCGATGCAAGGCCTTGAAGGAGCAGCCTGAAGGCCGCGCCCTTTCCGTTCGTTTTGACGGTGAACCTTGCGCCTCGAAGCCTTGCGACTCTTTTCAGACAGGGAGGCATCACACCCTGCGGGTTCGTTCGCCCGAGCTCTTCCGGCAGCCGTTTCCCTTGATATGCCCGCTCCAGCGCTGAATGGTTCAATGGGTCTCCTAGAGCCTCATCCGATGCGCTAGCCAACGGGTGCGGTGCCGGCACCAGAGGCTCGACGCAGGCAAGGAACGCCGCCTGACTCATTCACCGGTCGTTTCCATGCTGTCGGAGATGCAAATGCCATGCGTCCCCGCCACCCTCTTGCCTTCGGCCAGCAAGATCTCTCTCATGGCGTCGTTCCGTGCCCTCCCGGCAGCCGTCATCGGCCTAAGCCTCTCAGGTGACAAGCGGATTGAAAGCCTTTCGTGCGATGACCAGAGCTGGAGGAGCATCATGACAGCACTCGACGAAACCGACCGCCAGATCCTCAAGATCCTGGCGCGCTCCGGTCGCGAACCCTTGAAACACCTGGCGAGTGCCGTTGGCCTGTCCCGCAGCACCCTGACGGCTCGCCTCCGGCGGCTGGAGAGGGATGGTTTCATTCAAGGCTATTGCGCCATCCTGTCGTCCGGCCTCTCGCCAAGGCCGAACCAAGCCATCCTGCTCGTGAAGCTCGACAAGACGCCCGCCTATGACGTCGTCGACGCCATCCGGCAGATCGACGAGGTCATCCAATGCCGGTCGGTGGCTGGCGACATCGACCTCGTCTTGGATGTCGCCGCTGACGCGGTCGAAACCCTCAACAGGGTTCGGGACCGGATTTCGACCCTGCCCGGGGTCGCCGACGTGCGAACCCACATGGTTCTGGCAACGAACTTCAGAACCGTATTGTCCTGAAACGCTCATCCCTCGTCGCATCGCCACGCCGCTACACGCGGCAGGGTTCCTCCCTGAGGATGGCAGCGAGGCGGTCCAGGAGATGGGATGCGTCCTCCCGGGTGAAGCAGAGGGGCGGCCTGATCTTGAGAACGTTGTCGTGCGGCCCGTCGGTCCCGATCAGGATGCGATGCTCGCGAAGGCGGTTCACGATATACGAGGCCTGCCTTTGCGCCGGCTCGAGGGTGTCAGGATCCTCGATCAACTCCACGCCGATGAAGAGGCCGGAGCCTCGGACATCGCCGATCACCGCGTGTTCGTTCTGGAGCCCGCGCAGTCCATCCAGCATGAACGTACCGACATCCAGGGCCCGAGCCTGAAGGGCCTCCTCGTCGACGACGCGAAGGACCTCGCGGCCGATCACGCAAGCAAGCGTGCTCCCGCCGAAGGTGCTGAAGAACTCCATCCCGTTTGCGAATGAGGCGGCGATCGCCGGGGTCGTGACGACGGCCCCGATGGGATGTCCATTCCCCATGGGCTTGCCCAGGACGACGATGTCGGGCACGACCCCTTGCGTCTCGAAACCCCATTGGTGGGTGCCGATGCGCCCGAGACCGGTTTGCACCTCGTCCGCGATGCACACGCCCCCGACGGATCGGACAGCCGAATACGCATGACGGTAGTAGTCCGGGGGCGGGATGATCTGCCCGCCGACGCTTGGAAAGATTTCACAAATGAACGCCGCGACCCTCCGGCCACGCGCCTGGACCCGTTCGATGGCGGCGCGGACGTGATCGGCATATTTGCGCCCTGCCTCCGGGTCGGTTCCCTTGTACGGACCCCTGTAGGGATCGGCGACGGGCACCACGTCGACCCAGTCCGGCGCGCCCCGTCCTCCCGGACCGTTGAACTTGTAGGGAGAGATGTCGATCGCCGTGTTGGTGTTCCCATGGTAGCCGGCATCCATCACGATCGTGTCGACGGCTCCGGTGTGGGCGCGCGCAAGCCGCAGGGCGAGCTCGTTCGCCTCGCTTCCCGAGTTCACGAAGAAGCAGACGCTCAGCTCATCCGGAAGCCGCGACGTCAGCGCCTCCGCATAGTCAACCTGCGCCGGGTGCAGATACCGCGTGTTGGTATTGAGCAGCCGGTTCTGCCGCTCTGCCGCCGCGACGATCCGCGGGTGGCAGTGACCCACATGCGGGACGTTGTTGTACCCGTCGAGGTAGGTCCGGCCGTCCTGGTCGAACAGGAACTGCTTATACCCACGGAGCAAGGTGATCGGCCTGCGATAGGAGAGCTTCAGGTTTTGGGCGAAGCGCTTCCTGCGCTGCGGCAGGACGGCGTCGGTCGCGACAGTGACGGCGGCGGTCTCCTCATCGGCCAGGTTCAGGAGGGCCGCCCCATTGGGGTAGAGCGCCATCCATCCGGCGGCTTCGTCGGGATCGGCGACGCCGGGCCAATCCGCCCCGCGACCCAGGGTGGTCAGGCCGAGCTGGAAATGGACGTGAGGCGTCCAGCCGCCATTCTCCGCCCGGTCGCCGATGAGAGCGATGACCTCTCCGGCCACCACCGCCTGTCCGGGGGCGAGACGCGTGATGACGTCCGCGGCCAGGTGACCGTAGAGCGTATAGAACCTGTCGCCGTCCGGCGTCGTGTGCTCCAGGACGGCGACGCCACCATAGTCCAGCGGCGAGGTGCGGAGCTCCACCGCATGCACGATGCCGTCGAGGGGTGCCCGGACCTCGGTGCCGGCATCGATGAACACGTCCACGGCGATGTGGACGGTGCGCCTGTGAGATCCCGCATAGGGAGCCCTCCGGAACTCAGGCCCGGTATAGATGAGGCGCGGCTCGCCATAGCGGCCGAGGGCGATGTCGGCGCCCCCCATCGCTTCGGCGACCGCGTCGTCCAGGTCGTCTGGATCAAGGTCGAATGGATTGCGCGGGGATGCGGGACCGGCGACGCTCAGGTCGATGACCGGGATCCCATGGAGGGACCGGCCGAACATCGGGGCGAACCGGCCTCTGTGGCTTGCAATCCAGCCCATCACTGCATCGGAACGGGGATGTCCGGCCCGTCCACACGCGCCTCGAAGGCACGAGAGGACCCAGTCGGGCGCGAGGCTAGAATTCGTCTCCAGGAAGGCCCAGGCCGGCTGCTCGGATATCGTGACATACGGGTCGTCCGGCTTCTCCCGCTTGACGATGGCGGAGTTCGTGACGCTCACGGCGAGGCGGGTCAGGACGAGGGGATAGATCAAGGCGAGTTCCTCGTCGCTCAACGGCCGGACGCCGTTATACCCGGCAACGAGCGCCGCAAGGGCCGCAACGGGTCGCTCCTGGCCGAGAACCGCGTAGGCTCCGGCAATCGCGAGTTCCGCGACCGCCGGAGCGTCGATCATGTCGCCGAAATCGATGATTCCCGAGAGCCGCGGCTCCCCCGTGCTCGCATCCACGAGAATGTTGTAATCGTTGATGTCGTTGTGAATCGCCGTGGTGGGAAGGGCGTTGAGGCGGCCCAGCAGGTCATCGTCGAATGCGGCGACGATCCGCTCGACGATCTCCCGCCTGCCGGCGCCATCGATCAGGCCGGTCGCATCGCGGATCCATCCGGATCGGCGCAGATCCCATTTGATGTCTCGTCCGAGGGCAGGATGGGCGAAGCCCTCGAGGGCCCGATCCATCATCGCCAGGGTGGCGCCGATCTCGCGCAACAGGGAATGGGTCTGCGGGCTCGTTTGCGCATAGACGCGGCCAGGGAGGTTCGTGATGAGCCAGACCAACCGTTCCTCACCGTCCCGATCGGCGGCGGACACGAACCGGGATCCGTCATGGGCCTTCACGACACGGGGCACGACCACCTCAGGGCCATGCTGCGCGATATGGTCGAGCGCTTGGCATTGCACCTCGATGAGGGAGGTCTCGCATCCCGGCCGCATCACCTTCAGGACATGGGTTCTCCCGCCATCCTGGTGAACGGCAAAGTTCAGATCGTATTCCCCGTCCAAGGGGGTGAGAGAGGCCTGGATGCCGTAGTGCTTCAGGAGCACGGTTGCCCACCATGTCTGGTCGGCCACCTGGGTTGAACACGTTGGCGATGCTTCCGGCATATCCATTTCCTTCTTCACGGACCCGATCACCGACCTGCCGGTTGCGGGAACAGGGGCGGATCCGAATCCTCGGTCACGCCCCGGTCGAGGTCACCTTAGCCTCATCCAAGGCGGCCGTCGCCCCGCAGGGTTCGGCGATCGGCCGTCACTTTGCTCAAGTCGACCGCCATTATGTCCGATGGACGATGCCGGAGACCGGCACGGCCGCTCTCCCGATGTGAATTCTCGAGCTGCCGGCTATCGACGGACATCCCCGGTCGCGGCCGTCGCACCGAGCGGTTCCGGCCCCTCCAACACGGCGGGAAATGTCCGGGAATGGGCTGGTGATCCCTTCAAGATGGGCTCCCTGGCCGGCAGGCTGGAGCATTTTTCGGCGAAGTGGATCCGGTTCGCCGTCAAAAATGCGGCACGGCAAAGAACAGAGGTGATTCCACGCCAGTGGAAACAGCTCTAAGCGGCGAAATGCCGTCGCGGTCAGGGATCCGGATCGCTGCCTGAATCCGGCTGACCGTTCACCCTGCCGCGAGCAACGTTGGTTTTCGTTTCGCATATGACGTTGTGGACGTTGCTACAGGAACTGAACCGGTCACGAGAGTCGGAGTGCTTGGCTGCCCACCCGCTCGCTCATAGCCTCATCAGTCATGATGGAGCAGGTAGGAAAAAGCCGGGCCTCGGTCCGGCAAAACCAGCGATCCGACATGGGCATCGGTCCAGTCACGGAGCCGAATGCTGTCTAATCTTCGATCGTGACAGCTTGTCCGTCCCACTTGAGCAAGAATGCATCGGATCGAGCAGTGCCTCGTTCATCTTCCCCACCGACGATCAACACACCGTCAGGTGTATTGAATGCCGCGCCATAGGCGAGCCCAATCGGGAGCTGGCCTACTTGGGTCCACACGGCCCCGTTCCAGACATAAATTTCTTTGCGCCAAGCCTTGGTCAGTCCCTCATGAGCAAACCAGCTCCCGGTTTCAGCACGGGCGCGAGCCCCTGTGAAGTTCGCGCCGCCCGCCACAAGCACGTTGCCCCGACGGCGCCAGCATATGGGCCGGCTATCCCTTCCTGGAGGACGTCCGGCGAGGGGGCGGGCAGATCCGGGAGTTGCTCCCATTCGACCTTGTCGCCGGTGATCTTGATCGCTTTGGTATCGGGGGTGCGTAGCCCGGGTTTGATCTCGCCACTGATGATCAGGAAGGCGCCCTCACCCGTCTGTACAAGGCCCGAATCGCAGTTCGGCAAGAACGGATTATCGCCAAGTTCGCTCCAACGACGACCGGCGGGATCGAACGCAAGCAATTTGTCGTTCCATCGGTATGCCCTGGGCTGCCTGCTCATGTAGGAGCTGACCAGACGCCCGTATTCCTGCGGATTTCTATCTTTATCGGTAGAGCTCACGTCAGCCAAATATTTGTCGAAGAGATCCTTGTTGTATCCTCCGACAATGGCGATCCGCCCGTCAGGGATACTGAATGCCCTTGCACCTGATAATCCCACCGGGGTCTTTGTATCAACGCTGGCCCATTTGTCGGATGCTGGGTCGTATCTGTAGACGGTACTGAAGATGATCGGAGACTTGGCATCTGGGGCTGGCTTGCCATTGCCGCTGAAGACGAAGATCTGTCCGTTCGAGGTCGCGACCGCTGCGCCATTCGTGGCAGGCCCCGGGAAGGCGGAACGGGTGACCCAACCCTTTGCACGATCCTTGAGAGCGAGCGAGTAGAAGGCTGTTCCAGCTGAGCCGAGACCGACATAAATCGTATCGCCGATATGCGCGGAGATCCCGTTCTTCACCCCGGCCGGAAGATCTGGCCAACCAGATCCTGCCGTCGCGACGTTCACGGAGAGACCGATGGCGACGGCGCTGCCGGCCAGCGATCTTGTGAGAGCTTTCGAAGTCATGGGTCTCCCTCCTGGATTTTCTGTGGCGAAAGTCTGGTGAACTGTCTTCTTCCGAAGCAGCTCCCGAAACGGCGGGGGTCTACCCTGCAACAATCCTGCTTGCACTCGGGACGCCCGCGGGAGCGCAGCTCGAGATTGTCTTTATTCCCTCCATGAACCACGCGACCTGATGCAACAATCCGTCATCCGCTGACGTCGTGCCGGATGCAGGCCTTGAAGTGACCAGGGGAGACTTCTTCGAGTGGAGGCACCACCGCGGCACATTGCTGAGCCGCGTGCGGACAACGGGTGCGGAACACACACCCGGAAGGTGGATTGGCCGGGCTGGGGATATCCCCAGTCAGAATCTGCCGAGTACGGGCCTTGGCGGGATCCGGAGACGGGATCGCCGAGAGCAGAGCCCGCGTATAGGGGTGGCGCGGGTCCGCATAGAGCTTCTCGCTTGACGCAATCTCCATGATGCGCCCCAGGTACAGAACGATGACCGTATCACAGATGTATTCGACGACCGCCAAGTCATGCGAGATGAACAGCATCGTCAATCCGAGACGAATCTGCAGATCACGCAGCAGGTTCACGATCTGAGCCTGGATCGAGACGTCGAGCGCCGAAACGGGTTCGTCGGCCACGATCAGCTGGGGTTCGAGCGCCAAGGCTCGAGCGATCCCGATGCGCTGGCGCTGCCCACCTGAGAACTCATGCGCATAGCGGCCGAAGGCATCGGCCGGGAGATCAACCGCGGCGAGAGCGGCTTTCGCGCGTTGGATCCGCTCTTGGCGCGTCCCTACATGCTGGATTTCGAGACCTTCGGTCAGGATTTGCCCGATGGTCATGCGCGGCGACAGGCTCGCGAATGGATCCTGAAAAATGTACTGCATGCTCTTGCGGTGCCGGCGCATCTGGGCGGCTGAGAGCTTCGTAATGTCGACGCCATTGAAGCGCACCTCACCGGACGTTGGCTCGATCAAGCGCAGCACGGACCGCCCGATTGTGGTTTTGCCGCTGCCTGACTCGCCTACGAGGCCGACAACCCTTCCGCGTGGTACATCAAAGGATACATTCTCGATTGCGCGCACAACGGATCCGCGGGAAAAGCCTGTTGGCTTGAAATGCTTGGTCAAGCCCCTGACCGAGAGCAGCGCCTCCTGCATGTTTAGAACTCCTGCCATCTGACGCAGCGGCTCCTCTGACCAGTGCCGGTATCATACAAGGGTGGAACGTCCGCCCGGCATGCGTCGATGGCATAGGGGCAGCGTGGGGCGAACGAGCAGCCGCTCGGAAGCTGGATAAGGCTCGGCACAGAGCCTGCAATCGTCGGTAGCGGCTTACCCTGCCGCTTCAATGCGGTCGCTTCTCCCAGTTTCGGGATCGATCGCATCAGCCCGATCGTGTAGGGATGGCGTGGATGGGCAAACACCTCCGCAACAGTGCCCGTCTCGACGATGCGGCCGGCATACATCACCGCCACCCGGTCGGCGATCTCCGCCACCACGCCCAAGTTATGGGTGACGAACAGGATCCCCATGCCCCGCTCCGCCTGCAGCTTCTGCAGGAGGTCGAGGATTTGGGCTTGGATCGTCACGTCAAGCGCGGTGGTCGGCTCATCGGCAATCAGAAGGACCGGATCACAGGCGAGCGCCATTGCGATGGTGGCACGCTGACGCATGCCGCCTGAGAGCTCGTGCGGATACTGCCTGGCACGCCGCTCGGGATCGGGGATGCCGACATCGGCCAAAAGTTTGATCGCGGCAGCCGCCGCGTCCTTGTGGCTGAGACCGAGATGGATCCGCATGGGCTCGGCGATCTGCTCGCCGATCGTATAGACCGGGTTGAGGCTCGTCATGGGCTCCTGGAAGACCATGGCGATGTCATTGCCTCGGATCTGCCGCATGCTCTCGGCATCGAGTTGGGTGAGGTCCTGCGTTTGTCCCGCCTTGCCGCGAAACCGGATTGAGC
Source organism: Microvirga yunnanensis (assembly GCF_025460875.1). Classification (NCBI taxonomy): domain Bacteria; kingdom Pseudomonadati; phylum Pseudomonadota; class Alphaproteobacteria; order Hyphomicrobiales; family Methylobacteriaceae; genus Microvirga; species Microvirga yunnanensis. The sequence continues at coordinate 9,320 of NZ_JAMXFI010000099.1, read as the reverse complement.
CCTCGGCCACCTGTCCGACACCTTTAGGCAGAAGGCCCATAACCGACAGGCTGGTGACGGACTTGCCCGATCCGGACTCCCCGACCAGTGCCAGGGTTTCACCTGGCGCAATCGTCAGGTTCAGATCCTGTACGGTGGCCACTGGACGGCCGCCGATGCGAAACACCGTCTTGAGGCCGGCGATATCCAGGATCGGGGCGACATGCATGACTTCAGCTCGCGAGTCCAGACGCACGGACAATGTCCTCCACCTGTGCTGCTTCCTCAGCGTTGAGAGAGCGCTGAGGCCGGGCCATCGTGTTGGTGGCAATAACCCCAAGGGCGCGCATGGCCGTCTTGAAAGCACCGACCCCTGCTGAACCTGCACTGGTGCGGGGGAGCGAGACCCAGACCATTTCAAAGAGCCGGCACAGGCGCTCCTGCTCCTTGCGTGCTGCCTCCCAGTGTCCTGCCTGAGCGTGATCCCACAGCCGCACATAGCCGTGCGGGTCCACATTCGCGAGGCCCGGGACCACGCCATGCGCTCCCATCTGAAGGACATTATCGACGACGATCTCAGAACCCGTCATGAGAAAGACGTCGGGCTTATCCATGAGATCAAGCAGGCAGAACCGGAAGTTGCCGTCGTCGCCGCTCGAGTCTTTCAGTCCGGCGATGGTGCCCTCGCGGGCCAGGGTCACCGTTGTCTTACGCTCCAGCTTGGTATGCACGCAGACCGGAATGTCGTAGGCAATGACCGGTCGATCAATCGCTTCTCGCACGTAGCGGAAATGGTCAATGACCTCCGGCTGGCTCGTGCGGGTATAGAAGGGAGCCGTCACCACGACGGCATCGGCCCCGATCGACTGCGCCGCTTTGGCGTGACCGATGACTCGGTCTGTCGTCGGGTCAATGACACCGGCTAGAACCGGCAGGCGTCCGTTCACGACCCTTACGGTGTGTTCGAGGATCCGACGCCGGGTTGCCTCGTCGTGGAAGATGACCTCACTTGTCGAACCGAGCACGAACAGGCCATGCACGCCGCCTGCAATGAGATGTTCGAGAACCCTGGTATAGGATGGGTAATCGACCTCGAAGTTCTCGGTCAGAGGAGTGACAACGGGAGGAACGACGCCGCGGAAATTGGTCATAGGGAACCTTTGTTGCTTGGCTATGGAAGATCGGAACGTGGGTCGAAGGCGTCGCGCAGGCCGTCGCCAATGAAGTTGATTGCCAGCACCGTGATGACGAGCGCCACGCCCGGGAACATCCACTGCCAGACATACTGCTCGAGCACGCTGGTCGAGCGGGCGGCGTTCAGCATATTGCCCCAACTGGCCTCCGGGGGAGCAATCCCGAGTCCGAGGAACGAGAGGCCGGCCTCGAGCAGGATTGCGTTCGCGATCTGCAGAGTTGCATAGACCACGAGGATGTCGATGCAGTTCGGGAGGCCGTGCCGAAACAGCAGGTGCCTCATCCCGGCGCCCATGCCACGTGCGGCGACAACGAAGTCACGCTCACGCAGCTCAAGAAGGCGAGCGCGAACCATGCGCGACAGCACCGGCCAGGACAGCAGCGAGATGACAGCGATCGTCGGGACGATGCCCGTGCCGACAATTGAGGCGAGCACAAGCAGAAGGATCACCGGCGGGAGGGTCATGGCAAGGTCGACAAGGCGCATGATAGCACCGTCTGCCAGCCGGCCGCTGAAAGCGGAAATGGCCCCCACAAGGAAGCCGATCACCAGTGAGATCCCGACCGATATGACGGCGACGAGGAGCGAGACACGGCCGCCCTGCATCAGACGCGCGAAGACGTCGCGCCCGACGCCGTCGGTTCCAAACCAGTGACCAGCGCTGGGGCCCTTGTTGAGGGCTCGCAGGTCGATTTGGTTGGGTGTATACGCCCACCAGAGCGGATAGGTGAGGATCGCAATGAGAATGGCGATGAGGACGACAAGTCCCGCCAACGCGAGTCGGTTAGTGACAAACCGGCCAAGGGCTCTGGCAGTGGGCCCTTTGCTGGATCCAAGGGTAGCAAGTGCAGCGCTCATTGTCAGGCCACCTGGATGCGGGGGTCGACCGCCGCGTAGGCGATATCGGTCAAGAGATTGACCACGATGACGCAGGCTCCGATGATCAGCGTGGCCCCCATGATGACCGGGTAATCACGCGTGTCGACGGCATTGATCAGCAGCAGGCCCATGCCGGGCCAGTTGAACACACTCTCGATGAAGATTGCGCCGCCGACGGCGATGCCGACGGTTGACCCGATGAGAGTAACGACCGGCAGGAGCGCGTTACGGACAGCATGCTTCATGATCACCCAAGATTCCTTTACGCCCTTCGCCCGGGCGGTGCGGACATAATCCTGGTTCAAAACTTCAAGGAGAGACGCGCGCATGTAGCGCATGATCAGCGCCGCGTGGCCGATTGACAGGAGGCACGCGGGCAAGATGAGGTGAGACAGGAGGTCACCCACCGAGAATGGGGCGCCAGGTGTCAGCATCCCACCGGACGGTGCCCAGCGGAGGACGACCGAGAACAGGTAAAGTCCGAGGATTGCCGTCAGGAAGGCCGGGCTGGAAATGCCAAAGAAGGCGACGACGGAAAAGCCGATGTCAGTCGGGGAGTTGCGCCTGACAGCGCTGAGGATGCCCGCCGCGATGCCGGTTACGATTGCGATGGCAAGCCCGGCTGCCATCAGCAGGATGGTGGGGCCTATCCGTTCGAGGACGAGAGGCAGAACCCTCACGCCATTGCGCTGGATCGAGTAGCCGAGATCACCGGTGACGGCAGCCTGCAGCCATGCGAGATACTGAATGGGTAAGGGCTGATCCAGCCCGAGACGGGTCCTTAGAGCTTCCATCTCCGCTTGGGACATGGCAACGTTCGGATTCACATAGGCGTCGATCGGATCACCTGGCGCTAAGCGCAGAAGGATGAAAACGAGCATGCTCAGGGCGACGAGCATCAACAGGCCGGTGGCAAGTCGCCTCAGGATGTATGACAGCATGAGAATGCCCTTGTCGTTTGGGGAAGGCGGCCAAAGCCTGAACGAGCCGCCTTCCCGATGCTCCGCCAGATGAGCTTACTTCTCGATCGACCATTTCTCCGGGTGGGCGTTGTAAGGTCCGCCGGCGGGAGCGGGGACCCAGACGAAGTCCTTGAGCTTCGCCGAGGCGACGCCGTAGCGGTTCGCGACCCACATGGTGGCCCAGGGCAGATTGGTGTTCATCGCTTTGCACACATCCTGGTAGCGAGCGTTGAGCTGCTGCGGATTGGTTTCGGCAAGCGCCGTATCAAACGCCTTGGTCAGCTCCGGCATGTCGATGCGCAGGAAATTTGCCCCCGCTGGAGGCTTCTGGGCCGCGTTCAGGCCGATATTGAGACCCGACGGATCCGGCCCGTTCTGAAGCCCGGCGTAAACGAGCGGGAACTGGTTAAAGTCAGGGTTGCCGGCGTAGATGATGCCGTTATAGGTCGGCGTGTCGACCACGCGTGGCACCACGTTGATGCCGACCTGCGCGAGCATCGCCTGAACGGCCGCCATGACGTTGGCGGCTTGGGGCGTATTGTAATAGGTGAGCCAAGTGATGGGCTTGTTGCCATTGATCTTGTCCCAGCCCGCTTCCGCCAAAAGACTCTTGGCCTTGGCCGGGTCGTACTGGTAAGGGCTCAGGCCTTCCGGGACAAGCTGTTTGGCCACATAGCCGCAGTTGGCAACGGTCGCCGCTCCGCCATAGAGGCTGTCGATGATGGCTTGGCGGTCGATGGCGTGCATCACGGCCTGGCGTACACGCAAGTCCTTCCAGAGTGGGACCTGCTGGTTGAAGCCGAGATAGTTGACGACGAAGGACTGCCCCTCGATGACGCGAAACCCTTTGTTGTCCTTGAACGCTGAGACGTCATCTGACTCGACATAGGTGAACTGGATCTCGCCCGCCCGCAGCGCCGCCACGGCTGCGGCCGTGTTCTTGAAATAGCGGTTGATCACCCGGTCCACCTTCGGGCGGCCAAGGCGGTAATCGTCATCGGCCACCAGTTCGACGTACTGGTCGGTCACGTATTGCTTGAACTTGAAGGGTCCGGTTCCAACCGGCTTGGTCGCCCACCACGTGCTGGTCGCCAGTTCCTTCGGGGTTGTGCCGGCAAGCGCATGCTCGGGAAGGATCATGAGCTTCGTCAGTGTTGCCAGGAAGCCGGCGTCCGGACGCGAGAGCTTGATGATTGCGGTGCGCTCATCGGGCGTCTCGACGGAGGAGACCGCGTTGAGGCGGGCGGCAAAGACTGTTCCGGTCTCGCCGTTCTTGGCGAGCTCGACCGTGAACTTGACGTCCTTGGAGGTAAAGGGTTTGCCGTCGTGCCAAGTCTCCTTGGCGAGCTTGAAGGTGTACTCGGTCTTGTCGGCATTGATGGAATATTCGGTGGCGAGAGCCCCTTCGATTGCCGTCAGATCGGCCGTGTAATTGACCAGTGGCTCGAAGTAGACGTTGAGCCAGGTGAACCCGCCCGTCGCCGCCAGCGGGTTGAAGTTGCCTTGAAAGCCGCCAGGGCCGACGTCAAAGCCACCAGTGACGGTCTTCGGCTCCTGGGCCGCCACCGACGTCGTCAGAGCCGTTGCTCCGAGAAATGCCGCGACGGAGATGGTTCGTGTCAGAGCTTTCAGTTGCATCATTTCCTCCCTCTAACCGTTGGTTGATTTTCTGTTATTGGCGATCACTTCGAGAATGCCCTCGTAGTGCTTGTCGAGCCTCTCTCGAGCTCGTTCGACATCGCGCGCCGCAACCGCCTCGACGATTTCATGGTGGTCGCGCCACGTGGAGAGCGGGTCGGAATTGGCCAGATTGGCGAAGTTGGATGCCTTGTAGAAGGCTCTCCAGAAGACCTCGATCAGGCCGGTGAGCATTCGGTTGTTCTGGCAGCGGAACAGCAGCCGGTGGAACTGCTCGTCTTCCTCGGCAAAGCTCTCGGCGCGCTCGGCTCGCTGACGCATGCGCTCCGTGACCTGGCGCAAAGCAGCGAGATCTTCCTCGCTGATCATCTCTATGGTCTTGTGAATGAGCCCAGTCTCAAGAACGCGACGCAGGTCGCGAAGCTCTTCGACGTCCCGCAAGGCGTCACCAAGGCCATAGGCAAGATTATCAAGGAGCGGCTGGAACGAGAATTCCTTCACGAAGACGCCGATGCCACGACGCGTCTCCAGAATCCCGACCGACTCGAGCGCCTTGATCGCTTCCCGAACAGAGTTGCGGCTGACGCCGAGCTGCTGAGCGAGGAAGGACTCAGGCGGCAGCGCATCTCCGGCTTTGAGCTGATTGTCCTCGATATAGCCGCGCAAGCTCTCCTGCACTGTCACATGCAGTGAGGGAGGCTTGGTCAAAGGCTTTATGCCTTTCAAGCCGGACATTCTTCACTCCTCTTTGAGGCCGCAGACCAATCCAGGCGAAATTTCATGATCTGGCTTGCTACATATCAGCTTGTAGGATATCCAGCAAGTGGGCAGTTGGATAGGTACTGGACATGAGGGTTTGTCTCTTGGGGGTGAGCCATTGGCACGCTGGGATGCATCTGGATGCGGTGAGATCTTCAGGCGGCGAGATCTCAGCTGTCTGGGATGATGATCCAAGAAGCGCGGCCGTTTTCGCCCGGTCCCACGATGTCCCCGCCTGTGCTCATATCGAACAGGCGTTCGAGACAAGGCCCGACTTGGCCGTCGTCATGGGTTCGCCTGCGGATGTTCCAGACCTTGTCTTGAAGGTGGTGTCCGCCGGCATTCCAATGGTTCTCGAAAAGCCCGCCGCCCCCACGACCGGCGTCTTGATGGAGATCCTGAAGGCTGTCCAGGAACGAGACATTTTCGTTGCTGTGCCTCTTCCCAATCGTTTCGGTCCCGCTTTCGGCGCAATGGCAGCGCTTGAGTCGCAAGGGCGTCTCGGCAAGATTGCCCATGGTCATTTCCGGATCGTCAACGGCCCCCCTCGACGTTACCGCGAGGATGGGGTCGAGTGGATGCTCGACCCGACGATCGGAGGCGGCGGAGCGCTGCGCAATCTCGGTATTCACGGCATCGATGCAGCCCTCTCGCTTGCGCAGGGAACCTTGCGCATCGTAGCAGCCTCGGTCGCCAATCGTCTCCATGACGAGCCGGTCGAAGACCACGCCCATGTCGTCCTGTGTGACGATGCTGGAACGCTCTTCACGGTCGAGGCAGGCTACACCTTCGCCTCCATGGCTCCAGGCGGGGACTTCGAGTGGCGGATCGCCACGGGCAACGCTTACCTGATTGACCGGGGCGAGACGGCGCAATGCGCAACCCTTGATGACGGGGGAGTCCGCATGCTCGCCCCCGAACATCCGAGCACGCGTTACCGCTTGTTCATGGCCGACACGTTCGACCGGCTCCGCTCGGGTGAGCGCCCGACGGTCAGCCTCGAGGATTACCTGGCAGCGATGAAGGTCATCGATGCCGCATATGAGAAGGCAAAGGTATGATCGGCGTAGGAATCATCGGGGCCGGCCACTTCGGAGCGGTTCATGCCCGGGCGATGACCGAGGTTGACGAGGTCAGGCTCGTCGCGTCCTGCCGGGAGAACGCAGACGCAGCGGCCGCTTTCGCGGCTGAGCATGGCGGCAAGAGTTACGGCGACTGGCGCGCTTTGTTGGACGATCCGACAGTCGACGCCGTTCTCATCGCTACGCCGCACCACCTCCACGAAGAAATGACCATTGCGGCCGCCGGGGCAGGCAAGCATATCCTGCTCGAGAAACCGATGGCGACCAGCCTGGCGGCGTGCGACGCCATGCTCGCGGCCGCAGAGGCAACCCGGGTCAAGCTCATGATCGGCCACGTGATGCACTTCGCCCTGCCCTGCCTCAGGGCCAAGGAGATCATCGACACGGGCGTGCTCGGTGCTCCTGTCTTGGGGTCGAGCTGGATGATCAAGCTTTGGATGGAAAGCAACCGACGGCCCTGGCATCTCAACCATGCATCAGGAGGCGGGATGCTGATGACAGCAGGGATTCACGCGCTCGATCGGCTGATCTGGCTCATGGGTCAGCCGGTGGCCGGGGTGACGGCGATGGCCGGCACCTACTTCCACGAGCAGGAGGCCGATGACGCAGCCCTGATGAGCCTGCGCTTTGTCGATGGCCGGATCGGCCAGGTCGCCAGCGTCGGCTATCGTGACGGAGCGGTGACGTTCGCCATGGATCTCGTCTGTGAGAAGGGGACGATCCGGATCGACTTTGACCACGGTGTCTCTACCGGCCAGGGCGGCGTCTGGACGTCGGTTTCGGGCTCCATCGAGCCGAATTGGATGGGCGCGGCCGTGGCTCGCGAGTGGCGCGCCCTTGCCGCCAGCATCATCAACGATACGCCCTCCCCGGTTACCGGGTCCTACGGACGCCATGTGGTTGCCTGCATCGAGGCGGCCCATGAGGCCAGCCGCAGCCGGCGCGAGGTCTCGATCGCTGCTACTCCGATGGTGTAACGCCCCGCTCGACCATCCCACAAGGGTTCGGAACAGTCATGACATCTCAGCCAGCGGCCACAGCGCTCACCGAGTCATTGAGAGGCGGATTGGTCGTCTCATGCCAGCCGGTCCCCGGCGGGCCGTTCGACGATCCCGAATCTGTCGTGCGCTTTGCACTGACGGCCCAGAATGCGGGTGCCCGCGCGCTTCGGATTGAGGGCGCTGTCAACGTTGCCGCAGTTGCCGCTGCCTGCTCGATTCCGATCATCGGCCTTGTCAAACGCGATCTCACGGAAACCCCGGTCCGCATCACGCCCTGGATTGAGGACGTTATCGCCCTTGCCGAAGCAGGCGCGGCGATTGTCGCCTTCGATGCCACCGACCGGCCAAGGCCCGTAGCGGTCCGGACGCTGATCGAGACAATCCATGCTCGGGGCTGCGTTGCCATGGCCGACATCGCGACGATCACCGAAGCGAGAAACGCAAGCGCGCTCGGTGCAGACCTGATCGGCACCACCATGTCCGGCTACACCGACATGGGTCCACCGCCGCGAATGCCTGATATCGGGTTGGTGTGGGAGGCTTGTGGGCTCGGCAAGCCGGTCCTTGCCGAAGGTCGGTACAACGAGCCCCGTCTCGCAGCGGCAGCCATACGCGCAGGAGCCGCGGCGGTGGTTGTGGGCTCTGCCATCACCCGGCCGGAGCATATCACGCAATGGTTCGTTGACGCGATCACAGGTGAAGCAGCGCCAACGAAGCCGGTTCTCGCAATCGATATCGGCGGCAGCAAGACGGCCGTGGCGTTGGTCCTGGGGAACCGCATCCTCAAGCGGCGGCAGGTTCCGACACAACCCGCCGATGGAGCGGAGGCATGGCTGCAAGCAGCCGCTGATGTCGCACGGGATTGGCAGGGACAGTATGGTGGTGTGGCTGCCGCCGTGACCGGTCTGATCAGGGACGGCCTCTGGACAGCCGTCAATCCCGCGACCCTGCCCATTCCGGCAGACTTCCCGCTGGTATCACGCCTGAACGATTACTTCGGCAGTCCCGCTGTGGCTTTGAATGATGCTCAAGCCGCAGCTTGGGGCGAGTATCGCTTCGGTGCTGGCCGCGGCCGTGACCTACTCTTTCTGACAATATCCAGCGGAATCGGCGGAGGGGCCGTTGTCGGCGGCCGGCTCTTGAGTGGATCCGGAGGTCTTGCCGGGCACGTCGGCCAGATCCCGGTGCAGGTTCCGGGAAAGCGCTACCAGCGTCTGGAGGACTTGGCGTCTGGCTTCGCCATTGCAGCCGCAGCCCGCGCCATCGGCCGTGATGCGGATGCCAAACAGGTTTTCGCCGCCATGGCTTTGGGAGAGAGCTGGGCGGAAGCCATTGTCGTCGAGGCTGTTGATCATCTCGCCCTGGCTCTTCCGGGTTTACAGGCCCTTCTTGATCCGCAGGTCATGGTGATCGGCGGCGGCGTCGGCCTTGCGCCAGGCTTCCTGCCCCGTCTCGAGGCCGCTCTGTTCCGCTTTCCATCTGCTCTCAAGCCTTCCTTGGCACCGGCTCTCCTCGGCGCCGATGCCGGCCTCTTAGGCGCAGCGGATCTTCTGAAGCGGCCGATGTTCTTCGGAAACCCTGAGATGGGCTTGGCACCGGACGCTGGTGCTACCATCCCCACGACGTGACCGTCGTTTATTTGCGACCGCCCAGTGTCTGAGGAGCGATATGTCAGAGCGACTGAACATGGAAACAAGAATGCTGCGCGAGGCGCAGGAAGCCCCGCAGGTGGTCGCGCGCCTGCTCGAGAGCAACGCTCCCCTGTGCCGCGCCCTCGGCGAGCGCCTGCGCGCTGAGCCGCCGCCTTTCGCCGTCACCTGCGCGC
>NZ_JAMXFI010000098.1:0-30171 GCF_025460875.1 Microvirga yunnanensis | reverse complement strand
CCCGAGTCGCCCGCAGCCTCGGCCCGCATCCAGCCGGTCTTGCGCCGCTCCGGCCCGAGCACCCCATCGAGGAAGGCGGCCGCCGAGGCGCCGACACTGGGATGAGCAAACAGGGACTGAAGATCGGTTTTGACCTGACGCAACTCCACACACCAGAGCTCGAGCATCTGCTCGATCGCCACACCCGTCATGGCAGCCTCCCGTGTCAGATCAGGAGGTAGTTAGAGCTCTAAACCTGCAACTCACATGGGAACTGGTCGGTCAAGATGCTGGTTCATCGGAACTCCGATCCGATCTCCGGCTGGTGTTTGGCATCCAAGGTCTGAGCCCGTTGCATGATCTGGCCCGTGTCCAGCGCCAGCTCCAACTCACATCCGGTCGCTGCGCGCACGCAGCCGCACCATAATCCCGCTTGCAGCGGACGTGGGCTCAGGCGACGGGACCCTTCTGTAGTGCGGCACTGAACGCCCTATTGCACATCGGTCCGTCCTCCTGGATCCGCCGGACCTGATCAGGGTCCGGCGAAGCGCATCCACCCAGTCGTGCCGTACCTTACGCAGGCCTCATCACGGCGCCCTCGATGATCACTCCGGCTGTCGCATACTTCCACAGCGCGATCAGCAGCTTACGGGCGAGCGCCACGATCATCGGCTTCTTCAGGCGCCCGCCGTTGCGCCGAACCCGCTCCTGGAACCACAGGCTCAGGGCCGAGGCGGGCTGATGGCGCAGCCAGAGCCAGGCGAGCTGGATCATGGTGGTGCGCAGGCGTGGGTTGCCGGCCTTCGACACGCCTTGCTCGCGATCCACCGATCCGCTCTTCCAGGGTGACGGGGCCAGGCCCGCATAAGCCGCCACCTGCCGGCGATTGGCGAAGGTGCGGAACAGGCCCTCCGCCCACAGAACAGCGGCGGCTTCCCGACCGATGCCTCTTAGGGGAAGCAGTCGCGCCGGTGGCACGGCGCCGGCCTCCTCGTTGGCACAGGCAAGCAGGTGATCCCGCTCGGCTTCCACCGCCTTGATCTGCTCCAGCAGCAGCTCAAGCCGGTCGAGTTCGCGGCTGATCTGGGCCTTGAGATGGACCGGCAGCGGCCGGCCATCGCCGGTCGTGAGCGCCTCGAGCCGTGTTCTGCGGTCGCGGTGCAGGGGCTCATAGTCGCCGATCCCCTGCGCGAACAGCAGGCCCTTGATGCGGTTGACGTGCTGAACGCGCTCGGCCGTGAGCGTCTTGCGCTCGCGGCTGATGCGGCGCCGATCCTCCGCGTCAGGCGTGGGAGCCCGGACCATGGCACAGACCCGCGGCTCCCCACGCTTGTAGGCCAGCAGCGTGCGCACGAGGGCCTCTCCGTCAATCTTGTCGGTCTTGGCCCGCCGGCAGCGCCGGGAGACCGCAATCGAGGCGGGATCGACGACATGGCTCTCGATCCCCTCGCTCTCCAGCACGCGATGGATCCAGAACCCATCCAGACCCGCCTCCTGAACAGTGATGATCGGAAATAGCTGACCGGTTCGAGCGCGCGCTTTCTCCTGCAACTGAGCAAACCGCATCAGCAGGCCGGCCACATCGCCGCCGCGCACGCTGTGCCTGGACATTGTCTCGCCGGCCCCGGGAGACAAAGAGGTCAGGAGCCAAACGGAACGACTGAGTTCCAGTGAGACGAAGATTGCGCCAAGATGGGTGCGGATAGCGGTTTGCTCAAATCGGGGCTCAACGGACATCGGTTGGTCTCCAGCGTGAGTGGATACAGCAACCTCACTCTGCCAGAGAGTGGACCGCTATCCACCCCCATAGGATCTGTAGTGCTAGGACCCGGCAGGCCTATTCCACGACGATCTTGTAGCGCTCGCCGACCTTGAGGGCGTCGTTCCCGCCGAGCCCGTTGAGGAGCAGGAACTTCTCGAGCGCCCGGTCGACCGGCATCCGGGCCGCCAGTGACTGCGCCGTGTCGCCGCGCTGGGCCGTGACGATCTGGATCTTGAGCGGCCTGATCCGGCGGGCCTCGTCCGGCTGCACCTGCCGGACGCTGTTGAGGGTCTGCTGGAAGATCGCCTCCAGGTCTCCCCTGTTGCCCCGGGTCGCCATGATGAGCCGGTAGGTGGTGCTGCCGATCCGGATGGCCGAGAGGCGGAAGGTCCATTCCTTGCCGTTGGACAGGGCGGTGACCACCGGCAGGCCGTTCACCGTTCCGGTGGTCAGGGTGCCGGGTTCGAGGGTGTCGGTCCAGGTGGAGCGCAGCACATCCTCGAGGCTCTGCCCCTCCGGCGTGTCGGCCGCATCGAACAGAAGACGACGCTCGCCGTCGCCCGAGGCGCCGAGCACGGCCTGGGAGGTGTTCTCCAGGGTGAAGCCCTCCGGCGCCTCGAAGGCGACGCCGAGCCTCGAATGGATGAAGCGGCGGCCCTTCACGACCCCGTCGGCCGGGTCATCCCCATAGGAGAGCCCGTCCAGGGCCGTCAGATAGGTGAGGCGTCCGGTCTCGCCGGTGCCCTGCATCCCCGTGCGCCGGGCCGCCTGGAGCGACCGGGCCACCCGGTCGTCCGTGCGCGGATGCGAGGCGTTCCGCTCCGCGGTCGAACTGTCGGAACTCGTGCCCGAGCGTCCCAGGGCGGTCAGGAAGCGCGAGGCCCCGTAGGGATCGAACCCGGCCCGGGCCAGCACCTTGACGCCGGTCCGGTCCGCCTCGAGCTCCTGGGCCCGCGAGAAGCTCGCCAGCGTCGAACGGGCCTGGCTCTGCGCCACGGCGGCTTCCTCGGCGTCGTTCAGCACGTTCTCGGCCACGCGCTCGATCAGCTCCGAGCGGGCCTGCAGCTCGCTGCGCTGGGACGCGTGGCGAAGGGTGACATGGGCGATCTCGTGGGACAGAACGGCCGCCACCTCGGACGTGTCGTTGGCGAGCGCAAGAAGTCCGCGGGTCACGTAGAGGCGCCCGTTCGGCAGGGCGAAAGCGTTGACCACGGGCGAGTTCAGGATCGTCACCTGGAAGGCCTCGTCGGGCCGGTCGGTGGCCATGACGAGCCGGTTGGTCACGTCGGTGAGCATCTGCTGGAGCTGGGGCGCCCGGCCTTCGCCCCCGAAGGCCCTCACGAGCCTGATATGGTCCCGGTCCCTGTCCGGGCCGATCACCCGGGGCGCGTTGGCGGGCAGCGAAACGTCCCCGCCGAAGCCGGTGCACCCTGCAAGCATGGCGCCGAGCATGACGGTGGCGAGACCTCTGAAGCTACCTGTCGGACGTGTGATGCTCATGCTCGTTCATCGTGGCAGGCGACCGCCTTCGAGGCGCTCGATCATATCCGGTATGACAATGGAGAGGGCCGCCCCTTGCCAAGGCTGCAAAATGCCTCGGGCCCGGATTCGCCGATTCTTGAGCGCCTCGGCGCCCATGCCGCGGTCCGACATCTGCTTCCAGGTCTTCCTCGGGATGATGATCGTGAAGTCTTCTGCCCAGTGCCCCCCGAAATTCAAATAGGTGCGTTGCGCGCGCTCCCCGATGCTCCTGACGCGACCCTCGACCAGCACGAAGCTCCCGATTCGGTCCCGCAGGCGCTCGGATTCATTGACGTCCACGGGCTTATAGCGGTCATCGGCCCAAAGACCAAGGCGTCGTTCGCGGGCGGTGGCCTCGAAAGCGAGCAGTTCGGGCTGGCAGAAGGGATCGTCGAGCCCCGCATCCACCATGGCGAGGCCGGCCTCGACGAGGGCATGACTCCATTCGGCCGGAGGGGTCTGGCCGGAGGACCGGACGCGGGCGGAAACGCGGCTCCAGCGGTCCGGACCGGCGGCGGCCTGGACGAGGATGGGCTGGTCCGCCCAGGCCCGCAGCCGGGCCAAGGCCGCCACACGGTGCGGTCCTTCGTCGGGAAGCCGGATGCCGGCGAGCCGGGCCAGGAGGCCCGAGGCCAGAACGAGATCACCCTCCGGGGACAGGGTCTGCAGCCGGTCGGACCGGGCCTCGGCCAGGCAGCCCGGCAACCGTCGTGCCGGCGAAAGGGGCTGCGCCCAACCAGCCGGGATCGTCAGGACGATCCCGAGGCCTGCGCCCCAGAAAGCTTTCAGGGTCGATCCCGTCATCGGACGGGATCATACCCGTTTGACGCCGAACGGCTACGCTTGAATCGGGCCGCTCAGTGCTTCTCCTGCGCCGGGCTGTGCTTCTGCGGCGCGTAACCGCTCTGCGCGGCATTGTTGTGCTTGTTGTGGTCGCGGCTCTCCTGATGGGTTGCGCCGCCCTGCTTGCCGATCTCGGGCTTGTCGAACTCGGGCTTGCCGCCCGCATCGCCGTGAGCCTTGTCGTCCTTCGGACGACCCGTGATGCGGGTCTCGTTCGGATGGCTGCGATTGCCGGTGCTGCTCATGATGTCTTCTCTTGCTGGCGCTTCTGGGCGCCGTTGCCATCCTTGCCCTGCTGGTGCTGCGTTCCGCGTCCATTCGAGCCGCCATGGCCTTCCTGGGGATGCCCTCGGGATGCGTGCGCGAGCCTGGGATGTTTTTCGTCATGGTGAGATCCTGACGGGTGGTCGTGCCGGGACGGAACGACGGCCGGACCGGAGGTCCCCCGCCTTCAGGAGAGAGCCGCAGGCCGGCAGGAACCGTTTTCCCGGGATATCAATGGCGGCGGGGGCGAATTGTTGCGGCCAAGATCAGGGGGTTTTTCCAGGGTCGGACGCGAAGCTCCAAGATCACCAGCGGATCACCGGCGGATCACCAGCGGATCACCACCACCCTCTGGTGGCCGTTGCCGAGCTCGACCGCCTCGGTGCCCTCCGCCTTCCGGTTCTGCGACTTGGCATCCTCGACGATCTCGATCTCCTCGACGTGCGCGGCAAACGCCTCGTCCACCTCGGCCACGCAGAGCAGGGTATCGGGAGGAAGGTTCTCGACCCGTTTCAGGAAGTCTCGAAGCGTCTGCGCCATGATATGCCTCCGGTTGCCCTCAACAAACCGGTCGGAACGGAGCGGGTTCCTTCGCGGCTCAAATCGTCCGGGCAGAGGCGTGCATGCTCCCGGACGCGATGCCTCCCCCATGGTGCCTCCCCATAGCGGCGCGATGGGAGTAGAATGGGCAGGCCGGTCGCCCAGCCACAGGAGGTGAGCCAAGAACAGGCATCACGCTCTCGCTTGGATCGCGTGCAGCCTCATCCCGACATTCGCCCTCGGCGGCGTCGCGTCCGCCCAGCACCAGGGCATGGCGGGCTCCACGAGCGACGAGGAGGACATCATCAGGAGCGCCATGACGGCGGCGCCGCCGGCCGTCGCCAAGGACGCGACCATCATCGACGTCGCGCCGGACGGGAAGACCCGCGTCGTCCGCAAGGGGACGAACGGCTTCACCTGTCTGGCGGACAATCCGAACTCGCCCGGACCCGATCCCATGTGCGGCGACCAGAATGCCATGGAGTGGGCCCAGGCCTGGTTCGAGAAGAAGGAGCCGCCGAGAAACAAGGTCGGCTTCATGTACATGCTCTCCGGCGGCACCAATGCCAGCAACACCGATCCCTATGCCCAAAAGCCGGAACCCAACAACAACTGGGTCGAGACCGGCCCGCATGTCATGGTCGTCGGAGCCAAGGGCATGATGGAGGGCTATCCCAGATCCCCGAAGCCCGACACCGCGCAGCCCTATGTGATGTGGCCGGACACGCCCTACGAACACCTCATGCTGCCGGTTCAGACCGGAGAGCCCATGACACGGTAGCTGACCCGGCCGCATCTCCGCTCCGGCCGCCGTGCCCGTGACCGGCGACACGGCGGCCTCGAAGCCGGCAGAACGGGGGACCGGGGGGTACGGTGATCATGCTGATGCGTTCTGCGCTGACGAAGAACGGCAACCCTCTGGAATGACCCTGCCGACCGTGCTAAATCCCCTGTCTTCACGCGGTCCCGTAGCTCAGCAGGACAGAGCAGCGGTTTCCTAAACCGAAGGTCGGAAGTTCGAGTCTTCCCGGGATCGCCAGCTATGTCTCTGTAGATACTCATCTTTTTCTATGCCTCCATTTGGATTTCGGTAAGGTTTGACACTTTCAGCCCTGCGGGTTGACAGTTTTTGTGCGCCTTTTGCTCAGTTCTGAGTCGAAGGATGTGACGACTTGGCGCATCTTTGGGCGCAAATCAGCGCCTTTGGCGTAATGGCGGGCCATTTCGATCGTCTTCTGCCCAAGGGCATCAGCAATGGTCCGTTCATCGTAGCCAATCTCGCGAAGAATCACGGCTACAGTCTTCCGAAGCCCATAAAGTGTAAGGCCGGGTCCGATGCGGCTCTCTTGTTCCAGCTTCAGCCGGATGGGTCGCCAGGACGCTCGAAAGCCGCTCTCTGTCCACGGCAGGCCGTTTGAGTTGGCGCAGAGCGTAGTCGCATTGTGCTTTGGCGCTCTGTCGAGGATCTCTCCAAGCTCATCCGGTATAGGCCAAAAGACGGGAGAGCCGGTCTTCGAGCGCTTGGTGGCAATCTCCCCATCCTTGTAAAAGCTCCCGGGGAGGGTCAGCGCATCCTTTGGTCCGAGCCCGGTGAACATCATGAGGGCTATCGCCGGTTTCATATGGTCCGGCATGGCCTCAAGAACGGCGTGCCGCTCGTCATCGCTCCAAGGTCGATTTGCGTCAGGCATTCCCTTCTTGCGGCGGATATCCTTGATGCCGGAGGCGACATTCGAGGCGAGGTAGCCTCGTTCTGCGCCCCACCCGAAGAGCCCTGAAAAGCGAGCCTTCACGTCATTGGCGAATTTCCTGCCCTTACTGGCAGCTGCCTTGTCGCGGATCCTCACGATAAGGGGCTTGTCGAAGCGGACGAGAGGGGTATCCGCAATCACCTGCAGGTAGTCGAATACCCGCTGATAGTCGGAGCGCGTCCGCGGCTCCAAATCCATGAAGGCAGCATGGGCACGGTAGTCGTTGATGAGCATACCGAGTGTGCCGGGCTTCGGTGCCACTGCAGTCGAGAGGGCGGTGATGCGGGAGCACTCAGCGAAGAACTCGGCGGAGCCCAGTGGGGCCTTGCTCAGATCAACTGGAGTGCGGCTCTTGCGGTGGTAGCACCGCCATGTCCCGTGGCGATCCTTAAAGATCTGGAAGCCCTTGATGCGGACGACCGTCATGCGAGCCTCGCGATAATAGCCTCGGCATCATCGGCTTTCCCAGCCTTGAGGTTGTCAATCCAGCCATCGAGGTCTCGCACGTCCCAAAGGCGATCCCCGTCAGCCATGAGGACCGGGCTTACAGGGCATTGATCCTCAAATTTCCTGATTGAGCGGCGGCAGTAATGCGCAGCCTCTGTCTTTGTAAGGAGACGATAGGGCTGAACACGAAGGTTAAGCGTGGTTGTAGCCATCGGTCAGGCAGCCTCTGCTTGATCGAGGCCGAGCATTCGGCGCAGAGGAGCCGTTGGAACCCGAATGGCTCCACCAATCCTGATGCTCGGGATTTGCCCCGAACGAACGGCTTTGTACGCAGCCGCCCGCCCGAGGCCGAGGGCTTGCCCCATCTGGTCTACGCTCACTGTAAGGCCCCTGAGTGCTTCCTTCAGATCAGGCTCCATGATGAACGGCTCCTTGTAGTCGTATTTAACTACAGGAAGATATGCCACGGCACTTGCACATACGTCAAGACACTGTATGTGTATTTAAATACAAATTCGGGAAATGACACCAATGGCCCAAAAAGCAGCTGAGAGAGAGGGGCGGAGGCCCCCTGTCAGTTTCAGAACGACCGAAGCGATGCGTGATAGGTTAGAGCGTGCGGCATCTGCTGCTGGACGCTCCATCACGCAAGAAATCGAGCATAGGCTTGAGCAGTCCTTCCACGAAGAGGATCTCCTCAGTCGCTATTTCGGGTCTGACGACGCTATTGAACTGCTGAAGGAGATAGCCCTGATCATCAACCATCAGATGGCCAGGAGTGGAAGGTCATGGCGCAACGATAAGGCTACCCGCGAGGCAATTCGTGAATACATCTTTGGCCTTTTCTTCGATCTAGATGATGAAGAGGGGTATGCAAGAAAGAAAGCTATCTACGAGCAATACTTTGAGAGGAAGAAGAGTGCCTGGAGGGGTACTGTTCCGTCGACGGGTTCTGCCGGAATATCTTCTATATTGGATTCTGTAGCCCGAAAATCTTTCATGGATAAGTTGTCTAGCCTAGAAAGTCAGATTCTGGGCCGCCTCATGACGGGAGTAACTAATAAGCAAATTGCCCGGGAACTTGGGATTACTGAAGCAAATCTCAAAGTTCACGTGGAGGCCATCCTAAACAAGATTACGCTAACGAACCTGGACTTGGCTGTTAACGCAAAGAGACAGCACTCTGAACCAGCTTTGAATGACCATGAACAAGAGTAGCGACCTCAGAATAGGGCGGCCACTGCAACGTTCTGCAGGAGCCATAGGCTACGACTGCTGAGTTCCTAACTTAGCCCTTCAGAACCGAAGCTTTGCCGTTGCCGCTAGCGGAGACATAGGTATCATGTCTCTAGGGTTTGGGAGGCACCACGATGGACGATTTCCGGCAGAAGCTGATTACTTTTTCTGAACGCGCAGTAAGCCTTGCGCCGCGTTGTCTGAATGAGGAGAGCACAAAGCTCTTCCTAATCCTGCCATTCCTCAATGTGCTTGGTTACGACGACCGCAACCCGCATGAGGTTTGCCCAGAGCATAGCGCCGACTTCTCCGAGAAGTACAAGAACCGGGTCGACTTCGCTGTCCTCAAGGAGGACCGGCCTATCATCGCCATTGAGTGCAAGTGCTGCGGTTTCGAGTTAAAGGACGAGCGCGGACAGCTTCGCTCATACTTCAACGCCGCGCCAACTGTGAAAATGGGCGTACTGACAGACGGACTTGTCTACGAGTTCTATGCAGACTCCGATGAGCCGAACATGATGGATCAAACGGCTTTCCTGGCCGTCGACCTTCGTGAAGTTGCCAAAGGCAAAATCGAGGAGTCGGCGCTAGACGGCCTTCGGAGCCTGCAGAAGAACCTCTTCGACCCGGAAAACATCGGAGCTGAGGCTAAGCGCAAGCTCATTTTCCAGAATGTCTTACAGCAGCTCACCGCCTTAGCCGAAGCACCTTCAGAGGCATTCACACGGCTACTCCTACAGAATGCTGGCTTGACCAATGTCCGTTCAAAGGCCCTGCCAGAGTACCAGGACCTTGTTAAAGGTGCATTCCGGGAGTTCATCAATCTCCGCATACTGAAGCGGTTAGATCTTTCGGCAGCACACGAGGAGAAGATCACGCCGCTACCCGAGCCTGCCTCCTCGGAACCAATCCAAGTTCCAAAAGTCGAGGATCGAATTACCACAACTGCTACTGAGCTGGCTGTCTTTAGGCACGTTAAGCAGCGCTTGGCGTTCTTGGTGAAGGATGAGACTCTTTATTCCGAGATCGATCATATCGAGTTCAAAGATTACCAGGGGAAGTTTGTCGTCTTCTACCGCAAGGAACGGAAGGGGCGCTTGTTCGACTTTGTCGAGGGCCAAAGCCCCAAGTACAAGTTCTTGTTCGGGGAGGACGGTGAGGTCGCTACGGACCAACTCTCCGACATTGATGGGCCGCTCCTCACGACCTTTTTGCGCCGTGTTCAAGAGGAGAAGAGGATCCAAGTAGCTATTGCATAGATGATTACTATGTAAGTTGCGCTTGATAGGCCTCAATCAAACAGCGCCCGGCCTTGCCTCCCTCTGCTGCTCTGCCGCAGGTCAGGTGATCAGAGGACGCTACCGACCGGGCAGCCGTCATTGTCCAAAGCCATAATCCCCGGATGGGCCCGTCCTCTATCTGACAGACCCGTCCGATAGCTTTGTCACCGTCGAAAGCTGTAAAGTCCGGCTTAGGCTGAGCATCTTCGTGGGTTAACATCCACTTGATTTCCATGAACTGGAACCCCGCTGAGATTTATATGCAGTGTCGTTTGGCCAGACCGGCGGATTGCTCAAAGTGCATCTGCCGATCTGCCTCGGGTGGGGTGCGCAAGCTGCGGCAGGATGGTTAGCAAGCAGTTAACGCTGACCTGCTCGTGTGTCGCAGGTAAGGTGGACAGTTGCAGGTTAACTCTCCGGAAACGCGAACACGCGCACTCTGGTCTATGCGGCTTAAACCGGAGGGCCCTATGAAGAGGCGAGATCACCCACCGGCCTATGCTTTACAGATCAAGCGTCAGTGGCGGATTGTCGTTCCCATTAGCGGGAAGCTTACGCCGAAGATATGCCCAACCGAATTCCCGTCCCGCGCAAGCGCCGAGGCATGGCTCTATAGTGATGATGGCCAGCGCACGGTTGGCTCATTTCAAGGGAGTTCGACTCCCGCTTCTCCCGGCGGCATCACCGCAGCCCATCAGCAGTCTTCTATGTGACCAATCGGGAATGGTCTTGATATCTTTGCCGCCGCACCTGAAGTATCTGAGCTTCAGGCTCACATCCGGCACCGGCATATCATCCGGCCAGCCATCCACGTTGACGATGGCCTCATGTCCGCAGCCGTGCCTTTGGCAGATCGCCTCAACAGAGTGAGCGCCATGCTTTCGCATGCTGGCGAGGTCCATAGGCTGGATCTCATTGCCGTCCTTGTCGTAGGCGCGGCGAGGATCACGGGGAGGACTGATGCTCATACCGCGCGAGTTTAGCGACGCGGCCGGCCTGCCGTATCAATCGTGACTTGGTTGCCGGAAATTGGATCAAGGATAACCATAAACGTCGTCCCTCGTCATGTGCGAGGGAAACGCCACTCGCTTCGGAATAGGTTCAGTATATCGGCAAACGTGGCTACGCGACAGTTACCGCACTCCCAAAACAAACGAGGCGCGGATGAGGCGCCCCGTCTGCCTTGTGGGAGAATGCCGATCCACCCAGAGGATCAGCATTGCCATGGTCGGGCCAACATGGTCAACAAATCGTTAAGCGGACATCTATTCGACACCCGTTAGACATCGCGCCCATATGAGGCAGAGATGTTTTGGATAGCCTTTAGAATTTCATACGAGAGTCTCAGGTGGTCTTTGTGCCATTCGGGCTAGGATGGATGCCACAAAGAAAGAGCGCCCCTTGCTTCTGGCGCTCTAGGTACGCCGCTGAGCGGCCATCAGGGAGAACGACCGTGCCAACAGGCACAGGAGAAGGCTGCGCCTGTTTAGTTAATGGCTCGTAAACATGCTAAAGGGCGCAAAAAGAAACCCCACTCGGGTGGGAGCGGGGTTTCAGTTGTGGATCGTGGTAAGGGCAAGATCCAAGCAAAGAGTGACGGGAAACTATTGCTAATCGGTTACGTGTCTGCTCCTGCGACCCGCCTAAACGCTTCTTCTATTATCGGTTTTGAGCAAGCTCCGCGAGTTTCGCCTCAAGGATTTCAATTTTCTTTTCCAAAGCCCGCACTTGTTTCCCTAAGTGACTGATCCCAGGGAACTCCACCATGGATGTTTGTTGAGTCAAAAGGTCACTTACCCATGCGCAAAAGGCAGGGTCTCGCTGTAGGTCGAGAGCAGCTCGGTTTATGCCACCTCGGCTCCTTAAGGCCGGTTGAAGATGCTCAAAAGCAATCAACTCCGCAGCCAGAAGCCGAACTGGATCTTGGAATGATGGATCAGTCCACCAGCGACATCCGCCTATCAGGGACGGATCAAGAGAGACGGCTGATGCGCCAGTCGAGACACTAGAGTTTCTATATTCGAGGTGCTGCGATACACGCGTCTGTATATTGGTGCCGATACCAACATAAGCTGGCCAAAGGCCACGATGGCTGAAGCCGAGAAGACAGTAAATTCCAGGTGCCTTTGAAATGAACTGTATAGACCAAAAATCGCGCATACTTCTTCTCTAAGGCGAACCATTCTGCATAACGAAGGATCTGTCACAGGCGTGAGCGTATCTGTCCAAGTAGATCACGAACCTCAACGAAATTCATGCTGCAACTGCTCCAGTTCTCTGTATCGATGCTCTTTACATCCGTAAATGCACGGTGGGTCTGGCCATCGAATGCAGAGATTGGCTCCCCAGTGCTCGCCATATCGATGCGGTAGCTCGGGCGTAGTCCTGTGCCCGTGGTTCCGATCCTCACTACCACCTCGCCTTGCTTCTTCATCGTGTAGAACGTGGATAAAACCTGACGAACATACTCTTCAGGGTCACCGAGGAGGCGAAGTACATCGGCTATTGTCGCGTCCTGCGGGATGACGTTCTTATGCACGCCGAACTCCTGATCGCGGTTGTAGTTCTGCCCGTCATTCATAGCACTTGCTCTGCCCAGAGCGTAGCATTTATAAATTCTCGGTAGACCTTCCCCGAGAAGAAATGCCCGCGCCTTTCACTGAACCAGAGCATGAGTTCAGCGGCCTAGAGGAAGCTCAGAAGTGGCTTCAAGATGCACGCCAGATCAAATGAGCCCGTGCTTCAATCAGGAGGTGAACCGGAATGACGCGCATGCGATGGACGTATGTTCCGCCCGCGCTGTACATGGCCTTCGCCCTGTATGCATGGATCGACTTCATCCGCACAGCGCCCAATGAGTGGGGCGCTCTCGGGCTGGTGCTGGCAACCTACCCTGTGGCTGCATTGGGGGTAGCTCTCACCTGGGCTCTGGGCCGGTCCGGCTTTGTGCTGATTCCGAGCGGATTGGACTATTACACCGCCCACGCGATCTACTTCTGGCCGGCTGCCCTCCTGACAGCGGCTCTGCTCTATGGCGTTTGCTCAGCCCTGAACTGGCTTTGGTGGCGGGTGCTGCGCGGGTATCGGAACCCGTAGCGGAGCGGAACGGATTATTTACCCTGGCCGGGTCAGGATGGGTGCACCGGTCCTGCTCCGCATACGCTGACCGGTCCATGGCCTCCAAGCATGGAAGACGCCCTGGCTGAGGGTCCTCGACTCCCCTTGGCTGGGGCGTCGTCCTTTATGGGCCGAGAGGCAGCGCGGATTCCGGGCGATGTGCAACCGGGATGCGGGCTCCAGTAATAGTCAGTATAGGTTCAGGTGCACGCGGGCCCGGCACGGCTGGATATACTGAATAGGCGCAGGATCGTTCCATAAAGCGGCGCGAACACTTTCGGAATTCGCAAAAACGGGTTCCATACTGGGTGCTATGCGAAATCGCGCGGCGCCCCATGTGATTAAGCCGCCGCGGCGTCCACAACAGCCGAACCATCCGGCATCCGTAAATCCCGCCGCCAGCCCCAGCCGCGTCGTTCTACATTTCCATCCTCGTGTACCCACCAGACACCGGGGGGGTTCCGCCCGGTGTCCACCCCGCGTTGCATCCGAACCCCTGCCGGATAGACCTGGCACCGCAAGCCCTCGGCCATAGATGGTCGGGCCGTTGCCATCTGCAGACTATCAGGCGAGGGGCAGATCATTGCCCCTTCTGCAGTGATGAAGCCTACGGGCGCTCTCGGCCAGACATGGACCATCCAGGCGACCGCCATCAGCACATGAAGGGCGATGAACGCGAGGATATGATGCCGCCGAATCTCCATCAGGGGGTGCCTTGGGGGTTCGGGTACAGCTGGACAATCTCGTTCAACTTGCCCGATCCATCGCCTGGCTTAATCACCCCGAGGAACTCACCAAAGACGGTTTTCGCGTCGGTTGGATCGCTCGGCTTAGTTGTTGGCTCAGTCATGAAGAACCTGACATATCGGTTTGATGTCCGAGGCGGAGTTGCATTGCCGGTGTTACTGCTACAATTCACTACGGCAGCATAAAAGACGCGCCGGCTTGGGATATATCCTGACGTGAACTTTGGAGTGTATACGGCGTTGGCGCCGTTTCCAGTCTGAGTTACTAGGGCAGGACAGTACGCCGGATCGGACTGCTGATCCACCGGATACGGCTTTTCCGTCGTTCCACTAGGCATTGATGTGAGGGAGCGAAGAGTTGCCGAGGTAATCGGCGTGTCCTCAATGGGATCTATCTTCCCTGCGGCGACCTTTAGGGGATCTCGCGCCAATCCCAATTCGGCAAGATAAATGTCGTATCTTGTGGTCGCGGCCATGATTCTCGCATAGGCCGTCGGGTTTAGTGTTGCCAAATTCGGGTGGTTCTTCGACATGTAAGCGGGTCTGTTTGCCGTCCACCCCTTATTTCCCATAAAGTCATCGGTGAACGCTGTATCTCGGGGCAATGCGCCAACCCCCCCGTGTTCTACTGTGTTCGTAAGGCACGCGTTAGTAGGATTATTCTTGGTGATGTTTGGGGCCGGAGGGAAGGCGGCCAGCGCTGCCGCATTGGGGGAACCGCCCTGCGGGTAGATCGAGAACCGAACGTTGAGCCCGTCGTAGACCGCGCTTGTGGACTGGCCAGGGTCGACGGTTACGCCGTTCGTATAGCAGAAGTTGGGATGGGGAGCCGCGAGAAAGGCAGCGGTGGTGTTGCCACTCGGATCATTGGGAGCATCGACCACAGAGAAGTCGCCCGCTACCCCAGATCTGCCCTTGAGCTTGAACTGCCGCCCGATCCGGTCGGTGTCATCCCATTCGGCGGGATTGGACGAGCAGATCCGCAGCGGCGTGACATCACAGGCGATATACCCGATTCCCGCCGTGGACATGGCGCTGGTCTGCATCGTCTGGTTGCCGAGCACCTGGATAAAGAGCCCGGTAACAGTGCCGGTGTTGGTGATCGCCTGCACCCAGCCCGCACTTCGGGACGCGGCTGCGTTGTCTGGGTCAAGGGACACGCCGCTCGCGAGATCAGCATAATTTGCCGTGTAGACGAGGCGCAGGATGTTGCTGTCACCGGATACTGCATCCGCAAATTGGGCCGAGTTGAGCACGGCGGCGGCGGCTTTGTTTGCGCGGTGAATGGAGTCGTCTTGGCCATCCAGCTCCTTGGCGGCGGCTAGGGCGGCGGCATCCGCAATGCCCTTCAGCTCGGTCTCCAGGTTCATAAACCGCCCCAGATCGAGCGACAGAGCAAAGAGGCCGACGACGACCGGCAGCGTGAGCGCGAACCAAACAATGATGGCCCCACGCTCGCTGCGTCGGAACCGCCGAAAGACTGAGAACATCCCCGCCCCCCCCTTGAGAATTGAACCCTATTTCTTTCACAGGGCACGGGGTTTTGCAATAAAGGCTCAGTTATCTCCAAAGGGTTAGGGTCGCCATCACATGCCGATTTGAAACCGCCTCATCCGGCTTCAGATGAGCACATGCGGCAGGTCAAGCCGGAGAAACAGAAACGGCAGGGCGCCGGTACGTCCGTGGACAGTTCCGCTCTCCATCCTCCGAGGCCTTTGCAGATGTGCAGTTGCTCTGTGGCGCCTGCTATGAACGAGCCAGGGCTCTTAATCAGCCTAACTAGGGTCGAGTTTCAACAATCTCGGCACTAATCTTCCAGTCACCTGCCTGCTGCTTGGTGACAAGAATCGCCCATGGGCTCGTATAGTTCTTCAGGTGCGAATAGCGGCGGGCAGTAATCATAATCCCGGTGTTGCCGGGCTTGGCCGAAACATCCTGAAAGCTGTTCCGGTCTCCGCGCTGCTGGGCCTGCGGCAGGGCCTGGCGGATCAAGGCTTTCCATTGGGGACCTGTGAACGAGCGGTTCTGCGCCCGCCCGTCAGGGCCAAGGCGCTTTGCCTGGATAACTGCATCATCAGCATATATTGAGACGGCTTGAGTGATCTTGAACTGTGCCGAGGGCTTGCTGGGCTATTTCATCCTATCTACGCCCGCCGGTGTTTCAACTGCACCCAAGCCGGATCAATAAGTCGGCCAGCGTTGCGTCGAAGCAATCCGACCGAGCCACGTACTCCTTGAAGAGAGCAAGAGCATCTGCCGTATCGTCAGCAAGAGCAGGGGGTGCAAGGAGGAAGCCGATCACTGCCATTGCGGCCGAAACGTTAACGCGGGCCATCACCAGACTCCGAAGCGACAGTTGATGACAATACGCCGAGGGGCCACAAGAAAGAAAGAGGGCGGAGCTGCCAGTACATACGTGGACAGCCCCGCCTTCCCTAAGGATCTCACAAGCGGCTAACTTGCGGTTAGCCTCTCACCGATTCAGATTGGCTCTATGAGCGCTCGAAGCTGGCAAACACTTCATCAAGCCTTTGTGGACGGGGATCTTGAGGCCTTGCGCGCCGCGTCAGGCAATCCGCCTGACTTCCCAAATGCGTTTCTGCCGGATGAGGGGACCGGGCTTCAGGACTATTGCCTCGACTATGCCCTTTATTGGTCGCCGCTTCATCTCGTGAAGGCTCTTTTGGAGTTGGGCGCTGATCCCAATTACCAAGCGGTCGATGGGTTTCCGTCGCTATTTGCCGCTATGTCCTCCAATCACGAGGATCGGCACGAGAGGCTAAAGCTGCTTCTGGAATACGGAGCGGACGTGAACCGGCGCGGCGTGAATGACTACACACCCCTGCATTTTGCGGCTTGTCAGGACGATCCTGGCTCAATCGAAATCCTGTTGAAATACGGAGCCGACCCAGAGGTGCGCACCCGGATCGACAACTATGGCACCCCGCTCGAAGAGGCTAAGAGGTTCGGCCATGCTAGGGGAGCTGAGGCTCTGCGCAAGCTTCTGAACACTCCGGGCCGTTCTTGAGGCAGCATCGTAAGTTAGATGCAATAGCGGGGCGGGCAGTTCGTCTAGCGACAGAGGGCCAAGTGCCTCGGTTCTCACCGATACATTTCAATTTCTAAATCGAAGAAGATCTGACGACCACAAAAGCGTGAGCCCTATCCTGACTAGCCCGATCCAATTCTAATAGCTCAAGCACGGGGGGAAACTGTGACTTAAAGCTCCGCCGCTCTGCTTTCGGAAACGGGAAAAGCCCCGGCGCAACCGCTGGGGCTCTTCTAAGGCTACCTACTAAGCGATGAAATCGATATGAGCGTAGATGGCAGCCTTTGCGGCCTGCAGGTTGATAGTTCCCGCCTCGCTAACGAAGCTGTCACCGAGGTCCTCAAGCGTCACCGACCACGCATTGCCGAGCGACAGCTTGAGGTCGTTGGCGGTAAGTTCCTGATCATTGTTCACGAGGGAAAGAGTGAACAGTGAATTGAAATCAGCCTCAGTCAGCGAGACTGACGAGCCACCTGTGCCAGTGATGTTAAAGACGAGGGTGTCCTGCTTGTCGACATTCCCGTCAATGTTGAAGCCTCGGATGACATCATTGCCATCACTGCTGGTAAGCGCCGGGCCGGTATCAACAGTGATCTCAGTATAGATCGTCCGCTCTTGTGTTGTCTTTCCGGTCTTGATGGCGAGAGTTTCCTGAGCGCCGAAGGTCACATCAGAACTGGCGATGCCCTCAAGAAAAGGCGTGCCGCCATTCTGACCAAGGCCAACCTCAACTGATCCGTCTTGGTCGGCATCAAAGCCAAACTGGCTGGCAATCTGCTGCAAGAACGCGGTGTAGTGGGTCGATAGCTCGCTCTGTGTGTCGATCCCAGTCGTATCGAAATGGAACGTCTGGCTACCGGCCCCCATTTCAAAGTTGAAGACGAACTGGTTCGGCCCTTCCGCGCCGTCCATGATGTCGTCACCTGCGCCACCGGTAATGACGTCGACGCCCTCTGCGCCAATGAGGATGTCGTCTCCGTCGCCGCCATCCAAAATGTCGTCACCGGGTCCGCCATTCAGTTCATCGTTTCCACCCTCGCCGTAGAGGGTGTCATCCCCTTGTTGACCGTTTAGGTGATCGTCCCCGAGCCCACCTGTGACAGTATCATCGCCTTTACCAGCATTGACCTGCTCACCGAGTGGATTCGTGATCGTGTATTCGTTGTTTCCGTCCCCGAGTACCGCCATTTAAAGCTCCCCAGCTTATAAAATGTTAAGCTTTAGAGCTATCCGACTTGGCATCTCGCCGTAAATTCCTCTGAAAATCTGTATATTCAGCCATTTTCTCCACGGGACTATCTCCAAAGAGATAGGCTCGGTGCGCATGCTTGCTGCTACGGGGCTTCCAGTGCATCCGTGGACAGCCCCGCCCTTTCTCATCGCCCATTCGGGACAGCGAACAATCTCATGCTAGTCGTAGGCACATTCGATGGTCTGGTGATAAACCTCAACGAGCATTGGAGAGCCGCACCTGAGCCTGTTGCTCCCATGCCTGCCATGCGGACAGGTTCACCGGCTCACGAGCGAGACCCGCAAGACGCTCTGGGCTGATGTCGTAGAAGGCAGGAGGTGAGAGATGAGTTGGGATGAAGTATGGCCCGTGCCCATCTTCTAGGGAGACCCCCATCTCATGGCTCACGTCATGGATCAGGCCGCAGATAGCCTCTGCCATGAGGGCTTTGATCGCATAGGCCACCCGTGCAGGAGCACCGGAGGAGATTGCCGCCTCCGTCGCGTACACCGGCACATCGAAGGCCATACGATGCAGACCGAAATATAGGCCTCGCATGAACGCATCTCCGATGTCCTTCCGCTCCCGGTACTGTTCCGACTTGGGCTGTAGGTCATCCTCATGGGTCAACGGGATTGTCGGGCCCGAAGCGTTGACGCTGGTATCAGTGTTGACCGGAGCCAAGGGCCTTGCACGGGCAGGATCGAGCTTGCCCTTGAGTGAGCGGCGCACGGCCTCTTCGTCAAAGTTTCCGTTACCCAGCCTTGGAATTTTGCCTTGCTGCGCCCAACGCGAGACAAGCGCCTTATCGCGCCCGATGCGTCTGGCCAGCTCGGATAAGCTGATGCTGCTCATGAATGTTGACCTTGTAAAATTGTTGCGCAACTAGACGACCCGAGCGCCTCGTACGCCCTCAAAGACGGACCTTCCCGGAGGAACCTAGACCCAGGGGGGTACCCTGCCCCTGATGCCCCGCCCTGCCCGTGCCGTGACTCCTGGCGGGCGTCGTGATGATGGGTGGTGAGTGCCTCTCGATGTCCGCGCCCGTCTGTGGGCTTCCCACGGACTCCTTGGGCAACACGTCTTCATCGACCAATCCAATGCAGTCATCATGGTCGAGGGTGCCAACCGACAGGAGAGCATGAGCCACACGCTCCACGCTGGCCCAATGCCTGCCAAGAAACATGCGGGTCATGAAGGCATAGCGCCTGGCCTGGATCAGAAGGAACGGCGTATCCATCTCGGGATGCTTGGACAGGATGGCGGCGGCCACCTTGCATTCATCGCACCATCCGCCCTTGCCAGCCCGTGCCCGGTCAAAGGCAGCGTACCAGTGCCGGTCATCCGGGGTGTTGTCGTTGAGCAGGATGCACTCAGCTACCCACCCGCCGAGGAACAGGCCGCAACGCTGATGCAGCGGCAAGTCAGGGGCATGTGACCATCGGGTGATCCAATCCCCTACGATCCGGGCTTCACGAACCCGGCAGCCGATGCCGAGGCCAGCAACGATATGGCCCGCCTCATGATAGGCGATTTCGCGCTTACCGTGAGGGAATCGGGTGAAGTCCAGCCCTGAGACGTTGGCGGGCTGTGCTGTCATCTGTGAACGCGAGACGCCCCGCTCAGTGTCGCAATGACACTGGCGAGGGAACACGCGGCGCTCACCCGCCGGGCCAGGATGAGCTATAGCCCGGCGGGGAGCCACGTCCGCGTGATGCCACACAGGCAGAGCACCACGCGGTGAGAGGGAGGCGGCCATCATTTAGGCGGCCTTGAAGGTCATGGGCCGTCCGCGAAAGGGGGCCTGCGGATCGTTCCAGGCAGGAGCGAACTCCGGGTCAATGTCGGGAAGGCTAACCTGGGTCAGGAGCGAGCCATTCAGGCCGTCCGGGTGGTAGCCGTTGAACACCCGCTCTTGAACCATCGAGATACGAAGGTCCCGGTTGCTTGCATAACAGCGGTGGTTGAACTCCCTGACAGCGGTATCGGCGGCCTGCAGACGTTTCAGCATGGCAACCAGCTTGTGAGCGAGCGCCGGATATTCCTTCCGGATTGCATCAGCGGTGGCCTGGGCTTCGTCCTCAACGGCCTTGCGTTCGGCATTGAATGCGTCTGTCTTCTCCTTGGCCTCGGCCTCGGCAATGCGGCGCTGCAGCTCCTCGGTCGCAGCATTGGCCCGATCAAGGTCACGGCGGGCGCTGGCGAGGGTTTCCTCAACAGCCTTGAGGTCTTTCTCGCTGCCGTCGAGGAGCAGGCGGCGGCGCTCGGCCTCCAGGCGCTCTACAGCGGCCTTGGCTTCTGCCGTGGGGGTTTCAGTAAGGGCTTGGCGCAGATCGGCAGAACCGGCGCCGGATTTCTTTAAGAGGCCGAGAATGTTGGCAAGCATTTTGTGTGTATCCTGTCAGAGAAAATCTGATCCATCTCTCACAGGATACGACAGCTTAAGCTAAGCTTCACGTTGCATAACTTGCATTATGCTTTGCAAAGCTTACACGTGCAGCACGTTTACTCCCGCAATATACGCCTGCAGTCGGGAGCGAGAGATGAACCAGCGTCCACCCACCATCTGCCCCAGGTTGTGAGCAATGGCCCACCTTCGCAAGGTCGCCTCGGTGAGCCCGAACTCACGAGCAGTGGCCTTGAGCTTCAGAAGGTCCGGATTGATCCCGAGCGTGTGCACGTTATCAGGCCGCGATGGATCTGATGCGAGAGCCGCCTCGATTGCCCGGGTCGCTGTGCGAAGGGCTGCAAGGGCTGCCACCAGGGCTTCCCGTGTCGGACCGTTTGGCTCGGCCAGCTCGGGTCTGGTCATCGGAATGTCAGGACGTGCATTCATCTCACGCCCCTCCCATTCGCTGCCAGGATGTTCGACCCCTGTTCGACTTCTGATCCTTCTGCGGCACAGGAGGCGATAAGATCGATAAGAAAGTAAGAAACGTTAGGCATCAGTCTCACCCTCTGCCTCGTCTTCCTGATGGTTTCTTATCTTCTTATCGTTCTTACCAGGGGTAGAGGTGTAGCCATCGATAAGATCAGCCCTATCCGGATGAACGTACTGACCGCGCTTGGCCTTCATCACCTCGCCAGTCTTCGCCATCTTATAGAGAAGCTGATCGACGTTGTTTCGCGAAGCTCCGGTAGCAAGGGAGATCTCTCGTGGCCCCATAGGCTCATCGGCGTCTCGGAGCGTTTCGAGGATCACTGATCGCTCGTCTGTGCGGCGAACCTCCTCGGCTTTGCCCATCACCACCCAGCGGCAGTCGCCCTTGTTGAATTCAACTGCGCTCTCAATCTCCTCGATGTCGCGGCCTCGCCCGTACAGGGTTGCCCCGTTGCCGTCCCGGTCGAGCACGATAGTCGTATCCGCAGCACCGGAGAGGCCGAGCGTTCCGCTGACCTTCTCGAAAGGATCAACATCGCTGCCGCCCTTCCTGGTGTGATGGACTACGACAATGGCTACATTGAACTCTGAGGCGAGCCCCTGCAGACCTTTGATGGCGTGGTAGTCAGTCTCGTACATGTTGTCCTTTCCGCCGCTTGCGGGGCGGAACATGGCCAACACGTCCACGATGATCAGGCGCGGGTTTGGAACTGAGAGGATCCACTCCCGAATGGCATCAAGACCGCCCTCATTGGCCCGCGGCCATTCAGTTGCGTACTGAAAGCCTTGGGGCCACTCGTGCAGAGGGCCAAGCACCTTGTCGATGCGCTTCTGCAGGCGGCGCTCATTGTCTTCCAGAGCCAAGTAGAGGACGTCGCCCTGCTCACAGAGGATGCTGCCCAGGCAAGCCTCGCCCATGGCCACGGCAAGCCCCATCTCCAGGACAAGCCAGCTCTTGCCGAGCTTGGGCCTGCCCGCCAGCAGGGTGCAGCCTTCAGCGATATAGCCGGGAACAACGTAGCCGATGGGAGCAAACTCTCTCCGGCGCAGTTCGTGGGCCGACCGGACCGTTGGTTTCTTACTCCCATTCTTACCGTTCTTATCGAGAGTGATAGGAGACGGGCCATTCAATGGCTGCAGATGTTCGATTGTGTACAGGTTCGGCTTGGCATTAAGCATGGCGCAGCCCCGCAAAGAAGAGGTCGTTCAGATCCGCACGGGGCGCGGATGGGGTGATCAGGAAGGCTTCGGCGCCAGAGGTGCGCCAGCGCTGTGCGGTAGCTCGTGCCGCCCGGATGCCGGTCTCGTCATGGTCGACCGCAAGCCAGAGGCTCTCGATGCCGGACAGGATCGGGAAATTCTCGACGCCACCGGCCGAGATGAGCGACCAGACCGGCGAGGGGCCGAACTCCGCCATATTGCGCAGGCTCAGAGCACTTTCGATGCCCTCGCCGATACCCAGGCAGGTGGTCACGGCCTCGTCAGGCGTGAGCTTGATGGCACCGCCACCTACCGGACCAAGTGCCAGACGATCCTTGCCGTTGATCCTGGTCTTGTGGCCGTCGTGGGTGAGAGCCGTGCGGTGGATAGCCTTGGGCTCGTTCGTCACCACATCCCGCACAAGGCAGACCATGGCAGGTGTCCGCTGGCCTGCGAAGGGACAGTCAGAGTGGTAGCGGATTGCCTCGCTAGCCGCTTCATCGGGCAGGTCGAGGCCACGATGACGGAGATAGACCTGCACAGGTGTACCGGGAGGATTTCGGGCCTCCCGCCAGATCGACAGAGCGTTCGCCGTGCGCTCGGCATCATCCGGGCTTAGCGCCGGGACAGAGGATAGACACGGCAAGGCTGGCGCAGCGGAGGGACGTCGCCCGGACGCTACAATCCCCAAGCGCTCCCGCACATATTCCCGAACGAGGACTGGATCATCGTTCAGTGAGAAGGTTTTGACACGGATGCCATCGTCAGAGGTCGGGTCGAACCTCATTGCTCCAGAGTCGTCCAACCGTGAGTGACCAGGAGGCGCGAAGCGCACCCATCCCGATACAACTCGGCCATTGAGGGCTCGGGCCGCAGCTCGCAAATCGCTCATCGCGCACCTCCAACTTAGAGGCCAAGAGCTATGGCGGCGGCAGCCGAGAGCTTGATCCAGTTCGAGCCGACGTCAGGGTTGATCCAGCCGCCCGGGGCGCGATATAGTATCTGAGTAGAGGGTTTACCTGTCTCGATTTCGCCGCCGTTCCGGGTTCCAGCCGGTGCGGCGGTTTCTTTTTGGGCAAGCCCGCTTTGATCATCGACAGGGTTTGACAAAGACGCGCTAAGTCTTTGTTTTTCCGTCGCCAGGTTGACAGCTTCCGCGAATCTAAGCTTTTGATTTTGGCTTCTTAACCGGGGCTTCCTAAACCGAAGGTCGGAAGTTCGAGTCTTCCCGGGATCGCCAGTTTTCCCCGCCTCGCGACGGCTCACCGTCCCACCCGCGCGACCACGGCTTTGGCGTCGTCGAGGTCGGGCGCGTCGATGTGGCGGTAGCGGGCCTGGACGAGGCCGAAGAGGCCGAAGGCGAAGAGGCCCAGCGCCGTGAGCGCCAGGAGCACCCAGCCATAGGGCTGCTGCTGCAGGGCCTGGAGCGCGCCCCCGAGCCCATGGACGTCCGAGGACGAGGCGTGAAGGGCGGCGAGGACGAGGAAGCCCCCGATCATGAGGAAGACCACGCCGCGGGCGGCAAAGCCCATGCGGCCGAGGAGGATGAACCAGTCCCGCTTGTCGGCCGGCAGCGCCAGGCGCTCCGTGACGTCGCCGCGCCAGGCCTTCGCCATGAAGGCCAGGCCCGTTCCGGCGATGGCCAGGCCGACGAGTCCGACGAGCCATTGGCCGAAGGGCTGGCTCATGAGCCAGGCCGTCCAGTCCTGAGCGGCCTGATCCTCGCCACCGCCCGAGCCGCGGCCGAGGGCGAGTTTCAGGGCCGAGATCGCCAGGCCGGCATAGATGACGCCGCTGATCAGATGCGCGCCCCTCACGCCCCAGCCCTTCAGGTCGGAGCCCCGGTGGTCCGCGTCGGTCAGGGCCTCCAGGACGCGCCACGCGCAGAAGCCGAACAGGCCGAGGGCGATCAAGGTCAGCCAGAGCTTGCCGAAAGGCTGCGAGAGCAGGGATTGCAGCGCGCTGCGGCTGCCCCCCGTCTGGCCGCCGGATCCGATGGCCGCCAGAAGGGCCAAGCCTCCGACGAGGCCATAGACCACGCCGCGCGCGCCATACCCGAGACGGGCCAGGGTCTCGACGGGATTGCGACTGATCGTGGGCATGGCGGGCGGCTCCGGTCTGGTACAGATGAACCGTCAAGCCTTCATGGATGTTCCTTGCGGCCGCTCGGAGACGGGCCTGCTCTGCTGGCGCCAGATCGTCAGAAGCGCGGCCATCAGGACCGGGCCGAGGAAAAGGCCGATCAGCCCGAAGGTTTCCAGGCCGCCGAGGATGCCGAGCAGAGTCCAGAGGAAGGGCAGTTCGACCGCTCCGCCGATCAGGGCCGGCTGAACGACATTGTCCCCGACCAGCATGATGAGCGCGCCCCAGCCGACGACGCCAGCGGCCGCAAGCATCGATCCGCCCGAGAGCACCAACGCGATGGCCGCAGCCCCGAAGGCGAACCACGCGCCCAGCGGCAGCATCGCGAAAGCCGCGGTGAGGAGGGCGAACAGGATGGCATTCGGCACGCCGGCCACCAGGAAGCCGATGCCGATCAGGATCCCTTCGCCCACGGCCACCAGGATCGTTCCGTTCACCGTGCCCCGTACGGCCGTCGCCATGGTCTCGGCCAGGCTCTCGCCCGGCCGCCCGAACCAGCGATCGATGGCGTTGAGGACGTGACGGGCGGCCTCGTCACCGTTGCGCAGCAAAATGAACAGGGTGAGAAACGTCAGGAAGGCATGGAGCACATGCGAGGCCAGCGCGCCGCCGAGGCTCTTCGACCAGTCGGTCAGGGTCTGGCTGTCGATGCCGGTCAGGAGCTGCTCGGCGGCGTGCGGCTGGCTCAGATGCGCCTGCCACCAGGGTGCCAGGTGCCCGCCGATCACGGGCAGGCGGTTCACCCAATCGGGCACGGGAAGGCCGTTCTGCTGAACGTCCGTGACCCACTGCACGGCGAACTGCCCTTCGCGGCCGATCTCGGTGAGCACAAGGGCGACCGGAACCAGGAGAAGGGCCGCAAGCCCGATCGTCACGAGCAGCGGTGCGGCGATGCGGGAGCCCTCGAGGCGGGCGCGGATCCGCCGGTAGAGCGGCCAGACGCTGATGGCGATGATCACCGCCCAGCCGAGCGTGACGAGATAGGACTGGATCATCCAGAGCGTCAGCCCGAGGAGAAGCGCCGCGCCGACGAAGCGGGTCGTCCGGCGCGTGCGCGCGTCAGGCGGTTTCGGAAGGGTGACGGCGGCTCTCTCTTGCATAGAGGGAATCTAGCGCATCGTGCGGAAAAGGGGATCCGGTGTTCGCTCACGTGGCCCTTCGGGTCGCTGACGCGGCCCTTGGGGTCACCCCCGAACGACGCGCCGCTTCAAAGATGTGAGCCTCGTCCCGTCGGCCAAGGGCGGGTCAGCGCTTCGCCACGCGTCGGGTCAGGGCGGCCGCATCCTCGGCGAGGGGTGGTCCGGCGAGCAGCAGCAGGAGCAGGGCGAAGGGCAGCGCGAACAGGAACCCGATCCTGCTGAACCCGATGGCCCCGATGATTCCGCCGGCGAAGAAGGATGCGAACAGCAGGACGAGCAGGCGCAGCTTGCCCCGGTCGGCCAGGACCCGGTCCGGATTGTGCGCATTGCGGTTCCAGTAGAACAGCTTGCCGAGCTCGATGCCGATGTCGGTGACGATGCCGGTCACATGGGTGGTGCGCATGCGGGCGCCCGAGATCTTCGTCACCGTGGCGTTCTGGAGGCCCATCATGAAGCAGAGGAGAGACACCGCGACGGCCGCGAAGACCGGCGACGGATGGGTGAGCCAGCCGAGGAGGCCGAACGCCAGGAGAAGAAAAGCCTCCAGCATCAGCGGCACCGCATAGCGGCTGCCCAGGTGCTGGCGCCTGCCCCAGTTGATCAGCATGGCCGAACAGGCCGCCCCGAGGACGAAGGGCAGGAAGGCTCCGAGGCCCAATCCCACGAGGCCGAGCGAGCCCAGGGCGATATTGTCGGCCATCGCGGAGACGATGCCCGACATGTGCGAGGTGTATTGGCCGACCGCCAGAAGGCCTCCGGCGTTGACCGCGCCCGCCACGAAGGTGAGGGCCATGCCCAGGAGCGTATCGGCCCCGCCGGTCCGTTCGGACGCCGCGATGGTCCTCACCGATCGGATCGTGAAGTCGCGATGCTCCGGATGTGTCGATCGGACTTTCATCCGCTGAGCCTACCGCCGGTCCTGTGGCGAATTCAATGATCCAAATGATGGCCGGAGACCGGTCTCCGGCCATTCTCCTGCTTATTGCGCCACGCTCGTCGAAGCCGAGGCGCGACGCTCCATGGGCGGGATGCGAAAGGTCTTGAGGATCTCCGCC
Source organism: Microvirga yunnanensis (assembly GCF_025460875.1). Classification (NCBI taxonomy): domain Bacteria; kingdom Pseudomonadati; phylum Pseudomonadota; class Alphaproteobacteria; order Hyphomicrobiales; family Methylobacteriaceae; genus Microvirga; species Microvirga yunnanensis. Next base: position 3,988 of record NZ_JAMXFI010000098.1, on the reverse strand, counting down.
TCGCCCGCGGGCTCGGCCAGCGACGAGCCGCCGACGAAGATCTGGATGGCCCCCGCCTCGACCAGATAGGTGCCGTCGTCGAGGTGGAAGCCGAGGGACTCGACGGGCACGCGCAGCGTCACCTGCTTCGTCTCGCCGGCTTTCAGGGCGATCTTCTCGAAGGCCTTCAGCTCGCGCAGGGGCCGGCTGCGGCTCGCCACCGGGTCGCGGGTATAGAGCTGCACGACCTCCTGGCCGTCGCGCGCGCCTGTGTTCGTCACGCTGACGGACACTTCCAGGCTTTGGCCCTCGTCGAGCCGCCGGCTCGCCAGCTTCGCGTCGGAATAGGCGAACTGGGTGTAGCTCAGGCCCCAGCCGAAGGGATAGAGCGGCGTGATCGCCTCGTCGATGTAGTTCAGGGTGAAGCGGTTGTCGGGCAGGGTCGGACGGCTGCTGGGGAGCCGGTTGTAGTAGAAGGGCAGCTGTCCCGTGGCGCGCGGCCAGGTGACCGGCAGCTTGCCGCTCGGGCTCACGTCGCCGAACAGCACGTCGGCCACGGCGGGGCCGGCCTCCGTGCCCGGATACCAGACCATCAGGATCGACGGGATGCGCTCGGCCACCGGGCCCAGCACCTGAGGGCGCCCGCCCAAGATCACCAGGGCGACGGGCTTGCCGGTCTTGGCGAGTTCCTCCAGCACCTCGATCTGCCGGCCGTTGAGCTCCAGATGGGCCCGGGAGGCGGCCTCGCCGGACAGTTCCTGCGGTTCGCCGAAGACGGCGATCACCAAGTCCGACTGCCGGGCCGCCTCGAGCGCGTCCGGCAGCCCGTCCGTGCTGCGGCAGAACAGGTCGCAGGCCGGCGCATGGCGCACCGTGATCCCCGTACCCTGGGCGCGGCGGCGGATCCCCTCGAGGATCGAGACGCTGTCCTCCTTGTGGCCGCGGGCGGCATGAGGCCCGAGCTGGTCGTGCGGCGCATCGGCGAGGGGCCCGACGACCGCGACGGAGCGCACGGTCGGCGGCACCGGCAGCACGTTGTCCCGGTTCTGCAGCAGCACGAAGGTTTCGCGCGCGACCTCCCGGGCCATCTGGCGCGATTCCGGCGTCGGAAAGGCCGAATCCACGCGGGTCGGATCGATGTCCGGGCGGTCGAACAGGCCCATGCGGAATTTCGTGCGCAGCACGCGCCGCACGGATTCGTCCACCACGCTCTCCGGCACGCGGCCGGCGCGCACCTCGTCGGGCAGGTGCTTGATGTAGAGCTGGCCCATCATGTCCATGTCGACCCCGGCGAGGATCGCCTTGCGGGCGGCCTCGGCCCCGTCGGCCGCGACGCCGTGGTTGATGAGCTCGCCGATGCCGACCCAATCCGAGGTGACGAATCCGTCGAAGCCCCATTGGGTGCGCAGCACATCCGTCAGCAGCCAGGGATTGGCCGTCGAAGGCTCGCCGTTCAGGGCGTTGAAGGCCACCATGAAGCTCGCCGTGCCGGCGTCCACGGCGGCCCGGAACGGCGGCAGGTAGGTGTCGTACATCTCGGCCCGGGGGATGTAGGTCGTGTCGTAGTCGCGCCCGCCCTGAGGCGCCCCGTAGCCGGCGAAGTGCTTGGCGGCCGCGGCGAGGCCGCCCTTGCGGAAGCCTTCCACGCGGGCCGCCGTCAGGGCGGCGCCCAGGGTGGGATCCTCGCCGAAGCCTTCGACGATCCTGCCCCAGCGGCTGTCGCGCGACAGGTCGGCCATGGGCGCGAAGGTCCAGTTCACGCCCACATAGGCGGCCTCCCTGGCGGCCCATTCGGACGCGAGGCGCGAGATGCGCGGGCTGAAGGCCGCAGCCTCGCCCAGGGGCAGGGGAAACTGGGTTCGGAAGCCGTGCAGGACGTCGAGACCGAAGAGAGGCGGGATCTTGAGACGGCTCTGGCGGGCCAGGGCCTGGGCCCGGGCGACGTCCCGGGCGCTGTTGAAGTTCAGGAGAGCCCCGGCCTTCCCTTCGGAAATGTCCTCCCAGCGCAGCGGCGGGCCGTGGGAAACGAGGTTCAGCTGCCCGATCTTCTCCTCCAGGGTCATCTGCCCGAGAAGCTCGTTCACGCGGCGCTCGATGGCCTGGTCTCCGGTTTCCTGAGCGGCTGCCGTGGCAAGAGACGAAGCCGTCAGGGCCAATGCCAGCGCCAGTTGCGCCAAGCCAGGGACATCAGAAAGCCGCACAATTATCTCCTTTATGGAACAATACCACTTTATCGCGAGGTCTCCCTCGCTTGCCGCCCTGTCGTGCCGCACAAGATTGGTTTTGCAAGTGGCGTCTGGGGGGCGTCAGGTCAAATTTTATTTTAGAAAGCCTCATGCATCTGCTGCCCGTCTCGTTGAAGCTGTCCCTGCTGAGCCTGTCCGGCGCCCTGATCATGTCAGGAGGAGCCTTGGCGGCGGCCGCCTATCTCCGGAACTCGGCTCTCGTTGCCGCGTCGGCGGGATTGTTTCTGCTGCTCGCCGCCGGATCTCCCCTGGTGATCGGCCGGCAGATCAGTCAGGCTCTGCGGGACAGGCAGGATGACGAGTCCGACGAGTTCTCCGTGTTCGAGGACGTCACGGCGGCGGCCTTCGAGCCGCCCGAGGACCCAGCCCTCGCCTTTGCCGAATTCACGGTCTTCGAGGAGCCGCCGGCCTCCGACGAGGACGATGCCCTGCGCCGCATGCAGAAGGCGCAAGCCGTCGATCGGCTGAGGGACGGGATCGCGCACGACCTCAACAACCGGCTCATGGTGATCAGTGCGAACATCGATTCGGCAGCCCGCCAGCTGAAGGACCAGCCGATCCTCCAGCGCAAGCTGCTCTCGGCCCTGGTGGCCTCGGATCAGGCCGCCAAGCTCATCGCCCAATCGACGGCCTTCGCCAAGCCGGGCGAGGGGAAGCGGCAATATGTGAACATTGCCGAACAGGTGAGCGCGGTCGCCGATCTGATGAGCCGTTCCCTGCTGCGCGATACGGTCGAACTGCACGTGTCCCTGGCGGAGGACCTCTGGACCATCGAGGCGGATCCCGACGACATCCAGACGGCCATCGTGTCCCTGAGCGGCCATGTTCGGGATGCTCTGCCTCAAGGGGGCGTCATCACGATCGAGGCCCGGAACGTGCAGGTCGACAGAGGCGCGCTGCACGATCTGACCCGCGAGGGCGACTTCGTGCAGCTCACCATCCACAGCGCCGGCCCCGATGAGGGACGCCATGCCCCGGAGGCGGATGCGGAACAGGCCTTCGCCCTGCGGGATCTCGATCTCTCATCCTGGCTGTCCCTGCGTCAGAGCCTCCACTTCCTGCAGGAGCTCGGCGGAATCTCGGAAGTCCGCCGGGATGGTCCCGGGACCTCCATCATCCTCTACATTCCGCGGTCCGACGCGACCCTGCTCCCCGTCGGGGCAACGCGCGAGGAGGACGTGCCGGATGAGAGCGTGCAGGGCCACACGGAAGTTCTGGTGGTGGACGACGAACTCGAAGTCGCGCTGGCGCTGCAATCGACCCTAGAGGAATTCGGCTACGTCACCAGCATCGCGACCGACGCGGCCCAGGCCGTGAAGGCCCTGAACACGCGCAGGCCCGCGCTCGTGCTCGCCGATGTGGCCATGCACGGGACGATGAACGGAGTCGGGCTGGCGCGGGAAGTGCGGCAGGTCTTTCCGGACCTGCCCGTGCTGCTGATCACCGGCAGCCCCGGTATCGCGGGCGAGGACAGCGAGTTCCCGCTGCTGCAGAAGCCCGTCGTCAGCCGCGACCTGCATGTGGCGATCCAGCGGCACCTCAATGCGCGCAGCGACAACAAGGTGATTTCCCTGTTCCCGCGCACGTCGCGGCGCGCGCGCTGAACAAGCGCATGGTGCGGCCCTCCGGGTCCGTCCGATGCGCTAGTGTTCTGTCACTGACGGGCGATTCCGAAATCTGGTCTGACGTGCGATGCTGCCAGGATGGGCAAGATCGAACGCATTGAGGTTCCCGCCGCTGATCGGGAGCGCCTGGAGACCCTC
>NZ_JAMXFI010000097.1:0-30462 GCF_025460875.1 Microvirga yunnanensis | reverse complement strand
ACTTGGCGAGCCGGCCCATATGGCTGATGACGGTACGTTCAAGTTCGGGTTTGCCGCGGGCGGGCGGCTTGCGCGTCACAGCCTGCTTCAGGTCGGCGTTCAGGCCCTCGTCCGGGTTCAACTCAGGGCTAAAGGATGGCAGGGAGAAGACCTCGATCTGCTCCGTGTGCGCTGCCAACCAGTCCTGCACCGTCTGGGCCCGATGAGCCGGCAGGTTGTCCCAGATCAGAAACACCTTGCCGTTGGCATCCTGGATCAGCCGCCCGAGAAAGCGGATCAGGCTCGCAGCCTTGACGGCGCCATCGAGCACCATCCAGCGCAGCTCGCCCTTGTTGGTCACAGCCGAGATCAGGCGCAGTTCCGCGCGTTTGTGGCTGGGGCGCACCACCGGCGTCCGGCCTTAGGGGCGAAGCTGCGGCCGCGCCCATCGTCGGAGCAAATCCAGTCTCGTCCCCCAGACAATCGTGCCCTTGTGCCGTCTGGCTTGCACCATGATAACCGGATAGTCCTGCCGCAGCCAGCGCAGTACGGCTTTTGGCGACTGCTCATCGGCGGGGCGGAGCGGCTTCTGGGCCGCGAAGTCCCAGCGGGCCAGGTGGGTGCTCATCGTGCGCACCGCCAGCCGGACCCCGCAGTGCTGCTCGATGAGCTCCCGCACCGCGGCCCGGCTCCACAGGGCGAAGGGCAGACCGAGCTCGTCGGGCGTGTGCCAGCGGATCAGCGCGCGGACCTGCGCTTCCTGATCGGCCTCGAGAAACCGTCCTGTGCCAGGAGCCGGGCCGCGTGGTCCGCTGGCCAATCCGACTAAGCCCTGCTCGGCAGAGCGGCGGCAGATATCGAACACGCCGGTGCGGGTCAGGCCCACCTGGGCGGCAATAGCCTCATAGGTCAGGCCGCTCTCGCGCAGGACGACGACCTGCCGGCGGCGCTCCTCTTGCGCGGCTGCTGGCAGCTTGCGCATGTCTATATGCTTCATCCCGCCAAACTGGATCGCCCGGCCGCAGATCTCAAGATCACCCAAGCCGGATCAATAAGATGGCTCGGTTTGTCTGAACGGCGTTTCAGGCGACTTGGGTGGTCTGTCGGCCGCGGTCAAATTGCCGCGAGTTACGATAGCAGGGTGAAGTCTGCCCCATCGGGTGTCCTTAGATCAATGCATGAATGAGGCCTTCGTATCCTGTGGAACGTTACTACCGCCTGGTGGAGCCCCGGTGTCAGACTTGCTGTCGTAGGGTCAGAAATACACCTCCCCGGACTGATGGACCGACCCCGCCGTGCGATTCGCATCAAGCGACCTTACGGGGCATGCAGATAGCGATCTTCTTCTCGGACGGAACACCGGTCAGGCCCTGAATGGGTAGCGACCTGCATACGTCCGACCTAAAGCCCTCCGCGACCGACAGCTAGATCCTGTCTGACGGCCTGTGAACCTGCATGAGAGCATGGCTGTTGCCTTGGTGGGGCTCACCGAGGCGGAGACGTGCGATGCGGCGGCATGACCTCAGCGATGCTCAATGGGAGCTGATTGCGGATCTCATGCCCAGGACCGGTCGCCACGGCGGCGGGCGCTGGCGCGACCATCGGCAGGTGGTGAACGGGCTGCTGTGGACGCGATGTCCCGGAGCGCAGTGGCGCGACCTGCCCGAACACTACGGCCCCTGGCAAACCGTCGATGAGCGCCTCACCCGATGGCCCCGTGAGGGGTTGTTCGACACGATCCTGGATCGGCTCCGGCTCAAGCTGAATGCCAAGGGGCCGATCGACCTGGATCTCTGGTGCATCGACAACACCTCTGCGGGCCAGCCGTTCCGCCGCCGGAGCCCGAAAAAAGCCGATCCGCAGGAGCCGGACGACCATGCGCCCGGCCTCTCCCGGGGCGGGTTCGGCAGTAAGATCCACCTGGTGAGCGATGGTGCTGGTCTGCCGCTCGGGTTGACGCTCACACCTGGGCAGCAGCACGAGATGCCGGCCTTCGAGCCAACCTTTATGGCAGTCCGCCTCCCCAGCCGCAGGGGCCGTCCACGCACAAGACCCAAGTACTTGGCAGGCGATACGGCCTATAGCGACCGGCCGGCCTTTGCTTATCTGCGGCGACGCCCTATCCGGCCTGTCATTCCACCCCGGACCGGCGGCAACATGGGGAAGGGCTGCGCGCGATCCTTCGATCCTGATCTTGACCGCAGACGCAACGCCATTGAGCGCTGTGTTGGATGGCTGAAGGGAGGCCGATCCATCGCCCCTCGGCACGAGAAACTTGCCGTCAACTTCTCGGCGATGGTGAAGCTCGCTTTCATGCGGCAGTACCTGCGCACACTCAGGCCGTCAGACAGGAGCTAGTTGGTCAGCCAGATCATGCAGACATCTCATCGAAGGCAACATGGGTCTGGCAGTTCTTCGGGCAGACGCGGGCGCAGGCTCCGCAACCTATGCAGCGTCCGGCATGGTCCACAACCATGATCATGCGATTGAGACGGCCATCGAAGTCGTCATCCTCGCCGTCGCAGACACCTATGAGTACGCCCACGTCATCAACGCCGTAAAGGTGCATGACCTCACGCGAGCAGACCTTGAAGCACCGGCCGCACCCGATGCAGGTCGGGCCATCGATAGCGGTCAGATACGACGGCACCCAGCAAGAGCCGTCGCGGGTCAGGAAAGGGCCCTTCATCTGGAGCCCTCCAACGAGCCGAGATCACTCCTGGCAGCGCCCAACTCGGCAATACAGTTAAAGGCTTTCTCAGGATGGGCCCTAATCTCAGTGCAGCTGTCAAGGAGGTTCTCCGCAGAGTCATATAGTTCCATATTCGCAGCTCCCGTCTGCCACTGTCGCTTGTGGACCTTCTTCTGCAACTCTTCGGGTCTAGCATGATCCCCCTGATCAAGAACCCGCCCCATCACGCTCGTGCTACCTCGGGGTAGGCTTCGATGGCTGCGATCGCGTCGTCGACCAGAATCGATCCAGCCGTAGCAAGCCGCCAAAGCGTCTCGAAGCCGAACCGGTGGGCATCCCGTATGATCTTCGACACAACGACCAACCGCCCAACCGTGAGATGCACGCACCCGAAGCCCTCATCGCTGATCTCTATCATCGGCGACGCCATAAGGCCGGAGCGCTCCCTGATTGCAAGCCCAACGGCGGAATAGAAAATGGCAATCCTCCGCCGGACGTCTGGATTGGGGTTGCCGATAATCGGGATCGCGCGGCGTTGGTCCTTGGTGACGATGAAGTTGGCCAGCAGCTCAGCGTCCAGTTTTCTGTCCCATGAGCCGTAGGAGTCCTGAGCCCGGATTATCCGCACGAGGCATTTGACAAATAAGGTGGTAAGCGCTGTTCCATCCTTGTTGACAGCAGTGCTAGCCGCAGAAGCAGACATTTCGCCCTCCCCTCGTTCAAACGTCAAATGATAGTCTTTGTGCGGGGTCACCGACTTCAGCCAGCACTTTGCGCAACCACGGCGGAGGAGCAGTCCTGAGCATTGTCTGGGTGCGCGACAGTACATCCTCAAAGAACTGAGGATGCGGCACTTTGACCGGGTGGATTTTTACCGAAACAAGTCTTGCCGCCGAAGGCCCGCCGATTGCCAAGCAAAACAGGAGATGACAGCCCTTCAACGCCTCCACCTTCGCGGCAATGCGGGCGTCGCCTCCGGTCTGATGATTCCCACTCTCGTCGGAAACGTTGTCGACAGCCAATGCTTCCATAAACGTCCATGCGTCGCACGTCACGTCAAAGACAGCAAAACACTTGGCCGCCCCGAAATGAGCGTTCAGGCCTTTCATGTCTTGCGTGGCAATCGCCACGCGCAATGCACCGGCTTGCCGTTGCGGCATTAGTACCTGAGCCTCGTCAGAGGCGAGCGAGAGGCGACGAATGGAGGTCATCTTTCATTTCCCGGTTACGGATTAGATCAAGTCGCTCGGGCGTCGGCGGTTGCTGGTTCGCCTGGAAGATGTTGGCAGCCTCAAGGATCAGGTCGCGCGCGCCATGATAGAGAATCGTGAGCTTGTGTTGGCTGCCGAGCCGGTCGAAAATCGGGAAGCCGACGCGCATGAGGGGAATGCCGAGGCGCTCTGCCGCTTGGCGTCCGTGCGAATGGGTGACGAGGAGATCAGCGCCCGCGGCGAGACTTTCCAGGTCGCCAAGATCGCCGACCTGAACCATTTCCGCCGGCACTTTCTCGAGAATTTGCGACGTATCGGTCGTGGCAACGGCCGCCGCGATCTCTGAGCCCATGCCAACGAAGAAGGTCGCGAGTTGGTAGAGTTGGTCTGGTTCGGCGGCGATCGCAATTTTCTTGCCGTTAAAATGGAAATGTGCGTCGAGCAATGTATCCTGCAGTTGCGCCCGGCGTCGGCGGAGCTTGGCTGGTACCGCCACGCCCGACAATGCGGACAGCAGGGAGATAAACTGGTCGGCGGCTTTCAGTCCGGTGAGCGAGTGGAACAGCACGTAAGGAACGCCGGTCAGGTTCTGGAGCACTTCCGCTGGGTGGCGCATATGCTCGCCAATGGCGACGCACTTAATGGCTGTGCCAAGCTTCCGGATATCATCGACAGCCGTCCCGCCATACGTTGTTGGAATCCAGTCATCAGGAACAGTGCCGTCGAGTGCGCCAGATACATCGGGCAAGATCACCGCCTCCAGTCCAAAACTCTCGACCGTATCGTGCAGATGCTCGATATCAGCCACGGTCAGGTTCCAACCGGGCAGGATGGCGATTTTCCTTGTGTCGCGCGCCTGTCTGTCTGACTGCGTGATGACCTCGATCATAGCCGCTACCGCGGCGGCCCAGCCGTCCTCGATCGCGCCATGGAAGTCCGGCGTGTTGGCCATCACGACCATGGTGCGGGCGAGTTCCTCGTCATGCTCCGCCTTGATACGCGCGATGTCGCCGGCGAGGTCCTCACCGCGGGATTCCACCAGCGCTGTCGTGCAGACTCCGATCAGCTTCGGATTGGCGCGTGTTGTGAGGTTGAGGATCGCCTCCTCCAGTTGGTCCGCCCCGCCTAGGATCGTAGCAACCTCATCCATCGCCGTCGTTTGCAAGGGAACCGTTTCCGCGAAATGCTGAACCAAGCGCACCAACGCGAAGCTGGTGCAGCCTTGGCTGCCGTGGAACAGCGGCATCGCACCCGCAACCCCGAGAAAGGCAAGGGCGGCGCCGAGTGGCTGCGACGATTTCAGCGGGTTGACCGTCGCGGATTTGGTTCGGGGGACGATGCGGGCCATCAGGTTTCCTCAACGCTCGGCGAAGCCGTTGGGCTTCATGCCGGCGCATTTGTTGAGAGCGTGAACAGTCGCGGTCTCACACTTTGTGCTCGGCGACTCCTCCTCGGCGCCAGTCTGGCTGTCCCAAGGAGCCGGCTCCCGCACTTCGCGCCAGATCGGGTTGTGAATGGCGAGGCTAATCTGGCGTACGAGTTCCACCATGCCGTCGTAACCCGCATAGGGGTGATGACGCTCCTGGTTGATATCAAGCCAGGGGATCTTGGCCTTCAGCGCGATGAATTGCGTGCGGCTCCCCGACAGCATGATGTCGGCCTTGTGCTCTGAGAGCGTGGCATAGAGCACGTGCGGCGCCATCGACTCGAATATGTGGTGCTCGTCTTTGAGGATCTGTTTTATGCGCTCTTTGTCTTCGAGCGTCGATTTCTTGACTGAGGTGCCGACGATCTCGAGGCCGATTTCCAGCAGCGCATGGACGACCGACCAGGACTTCACGCCGCCGGTGTTGAGCAGCACCCGCTTGCCTTCGAGCTTCGGCCGAAAGGCTTGGATCTTCTTCCACGCAAGAGACTCCTCCTCTGCGATCAGTGCCTCGGTGCGGCCGAGGATCTCCGGATCGGCACCCTTCCTCACGAGCAGCCCAGCGATCTGCCGGAGTGCTTCCGAGGTGTCTGTGATCCCGTAGAATGAGCCCTCGAAGAATGGGATATCCCAGCGCTCCTCCATCTTGCGGGCAAGATTGATGAATGCCTTCGAGCACACGATCATAGCGGCTTGGGCGCGGTGCGCGGAGGCAACGTCGCGGTAGCGCGCGTCGCCGGAAATGCAAGCGCGCACCCTGATGCCGAGTCGGTCAAGGAGCGGCTTCACCAACCAGAATTCGCCGGAGAGGTTGAATTCACCAAGGATGTTGATATCGTAAGGGCTAGTCTCGTCGGGCTCCACCGTGCCAATCACATGGTCGAGCAATGCTTTGCCGGCGAGCTTGTTGCCGAGGTTCTTTGAACCAGCGAAGCCGGGTGCATTGATCGGCACCACGGGGAGCCCAAATTGTTCCGCTGCACGCTCGCATACCGCCTCGATGTCGTCGCCAATCAGCGCTGTCACGCAGGTCGTATAGACGAAGATCGCCTGCGGGGAATGTGCGTCCTTGATCTGGCGGATCGCCTTCATAAGCTTCCGCTCACCGTGTCCCATCACCACATCGAGTTCAGTGAGGTCAGTCGTGAAGCTTGTGCGCCAAAGTGTTGGTCCGGACGAAGCTGCGCCGCGGTTGTCCCAGGAATTCCCCTCGCAGGCGAGTGGCGCGTGGACAAGATGAGCGACGTCCGTGATCGGCTGCAGCACGATTTTGGCGCCGTCAAAGGCGCAGCCCCCGGCTGCCACCCCGGGAGTCTGCGGCTTCGAACAACCCTTCTTACGCGCCTTAGCATCTTTGCCGCGGTTCCTCTCGCAGGCGGGCTCACTGAAGAGATTCAGAATTTTGGCACTGAGCGAAGACATTGCGGGCTTCCATTGTCCGTCGACAGGGGGCCGACCTCGACGAAGGCCGACCAGTGGCCTTAGCGGGTGAGATCATACGAGTAGTCTGTTACGCCTGGTACGATTGTCTCCCGATCAAGCTTGTCGAAGATCTTATCGAGGATCGTCGTTAGGACGTGCAGCCCACCTTGGTAGCCCATGAGCGGGAAGCGATGGTGATGGTGCCGGTCGAAGATCGGAAATGTCAGCCTGATCAGCGGTGTGGCGGTATCGCGCTCCAGATACTTGCCATAGGAACTACCAATAAGGAGATCCACCGGCTCGGTGAAGAGCAGCGAACGCAGGGCCCAGAGGTCCTTGCCCGGCCAAACTTGAGCGGCTTTACCGAATGGGGAGGATTCAAGCAGTTCCTTCATCTCGGCTTCCCAGGCCGCCGTGCCGTTGGTGGACAGGCAGTGGGTCGGCTCGCCACCGGTCTCCATGACAAACCTGGCTACGGCGTAGACAAAGTCGGGATCGCCGTAGATGGCGTATTTTTTACCATGGAGCCAGGATTGGCTATCCGCCATGGCGTCGATCAGTCGACCGCGTTCCAGTCGGATTGCCTCTGGGATTTCCTTGCCTGAAATCGCCGACACCTTCATCAGGAACTCGTCTGTCGCCTGAACTCCGAGCGGGTAATGGAACGAGGCTGCCGCCTGCCCAACTTCCTCGCAATATTTCAGCGTGCTTCGAGTGCTATAATGCTGCAGCGACAGTGTCGCCTCGGCGTTGAGCGCCGCCTTCACGTCTTGGATCTTCGTACCGCCGTCAAACATGCGGAACTCGCCGTCTGACGGCGTGTCGAACTGGTCAGAGGCGTCTTGGATGAAGGTATAGGACACGCCCATCAGGTCGAGCAGGCGCTTCAATTCACGGTTGTTGCCCACACAGAAGCCGTCGAAACCCGGAATGATGTTTACGACGCCAGCGGCTTCTGAGCGCTCCTTTCCATCCCAAAAATGCTCTAGCACGCCTTGTACCATGCCGTCATAGCCATCAATGTGGCTCCCAACGAATGCCGGCGTATGCGCGAAAGGAACGTCGAAGTCACGCGGCACTGAACCTTCGTTCTTGGCGTTCTCGATGAATCCGTGCAGGTCATCGCCAATGACCTCCGCCATACAGGTGGTCGAGACGGCGATCATCTTCGGGTCGTAGAGCGTGTAGGTGTTGGCGAGGCCGTCAACCATGTTCTTGAGGCCCCCGAACACCGCCGCATCTTCAGTCATCGAGGAGGATACCGCGGATGCAGGCTCCTTGAAATGGCGCGACAGGTGCGAGCGGTAATAGGCCACGCAGCCTTGGCTGCCATGGACGAACGACATAGTACGCTCGAAGCCCGCAGCCGCGAACACGGCGCCGAGCGGCTGGCAGGCCTTGGCTGGGTTAACGAGAAGCGCTTCGCGCGCGAGGTTCTTCTCGCGATATCCCCAGGTCTTGGTGAACTCGCAGAGATCGTTGACCATCTGATCCGGGTACGGACATTCGAAGTTGAGCTTCTTTTCGGCGAGCATCTGCCTGTATTCCGGCTCACGGAACAGGGGAGCGTGGTCAAGAACTTTTTCAGCCGACTGTGGCATGGTGGTCACCTCTTTCCAAGTAGCCGGGCCCTGTGACGGCCTGGTAGTGTCGAAACAATTCAGGTCCCCAGCGGATCAGGAGCCGCGGGCGTTCGTCTGCCTCGCTAGCTCTGGGAGGCTGGGTTCTCATTCGGCTGCGATCGATGCGGACCTCGCGGCAGTTTTCTTCCAAGGAGCGTCGTAGAGGTCCCAGACTGGGTTGTTGATGGCCAGATCCATGTCGCGGGCGAAGATGGCAAAACCATCATAACCGTGATAAGGGCCGGAATAGTCCCAGGAGTGCATCTGACGGAATGGGATCCCCATCTTCTGCACTGGGTACTTCTCCTTAATGCCGGAGCCAACGAGATCAGGGCGGATCCCCTCGATGAATTTTTCCAACTCGTATCCAGTCACATCGTCATAGATCAGTGTGCCCTTCTTCACGTAATGGGCGGTGCGCTGATAGTCGTCGTTGTGGCCGAACTCGTAGCCGGTGCCGACAATCTCCATGCCGAGATCCTCATGGGCAGTGATGACGTGACGGGGGCGCAGACCGCCGACATAGAGCATCACCGTCTTGCCTTCCAAGCGCGGCCGGTACTTGGCGATGATCGCGTCGACCAACGGCCGGTACTTGGCGATAGTTTTCTCGGTCTTCGCCTCAATCTCCGGCCCAAAATGCTTGGCTATCTTACGCAGTGAGGCTTCGATCTGGGAGGGACCAAAGAAATTGTACTCCATCCAGGCGATGCCGTACTTTTCCTCCATATGTCGGCAGATGTAGTTCATCGACCGATAGCAGTGGATGAGGTTGAGCTTGGCCTTTGGCGCCCGCTCTATTTCGGCGAGCGTGGCGTCCCCAGACCAGTTGCCGACTACGCGCAGCCCCGCCTCCTCAAGCAGGATGCGCGAGGCCCAGGCGTCGCCGCCAATATTGTAGTCGCCGATGACGTTGACATCATAGGGGCCAGCCTCGAACTCGACCTCCTTCTTGTCGAGGATCCAGTCGCGGATTGCGTCGTTGGCGATGTGGTGGCCGAGCGATTGCGAGACGCCGCGGAAGCCCTCGCAGCGCACCGGTACAATCGTTTTCCCGTGCTCCTTGGCCTTCTTGCGAGACACCGCCTCGATATCATCGCCAATGAGGCCTATTGGACACTCGGATTGCACGGTGATTCCCTTGTTGAGGGGAAACAGTTCCTCAATTTCGTCGATGATCTTTTCCAGCTTCTTGTCGCCGCCGAAAACGATGTCCTTCTCCTGGAAGTCAGAGGTGAACTGCATCGTTACGAACGTGTCGATCCCGGTTATACCGGTGTAGTAGTTTCGGCGCTGTGACCAGGAATATTGACCGCATCCGACCGGTCCATGCGAGATGTGGACCATGTCCTTGACCGGACCCCACACTACACCTTTGGAGCCCGCATAGGCGCAGCCGCGGATCGTCATCACGCCTGGAATGGACTTGATGTTAGATTTGACATCGCATTCGAGATCGGTCGTGTCCGCCTCGCTAGCCTCACCTCCGCTTGTCGCGACGCTGAGATGCTTCTTACGGCGCTTCGCCGACTTGTCTGGATAGTGCGACAGCACTTCCTCGATAAGCTTCTCATGTAAAGTGACGTCATTCTGATAGTCGAGGCTCATAGGATCTGCCCCTTTTTTAGGTTGGCATGGCGCCTCACAGACGAGGCGTCGTTCACGGAGATGCCACCGAGTCAAGGTCGGCGCTCCCTGTCGGGACTAATGGTTAATGTTGGGCCAGCGTCGCTTCCTTGGCTTGAAGCTCGGCGAGCATCTGCTCGTCGGTTTTCATAATGCCGAAGTCGAGCAGCATCTCCTCAAGCTCCTCCATAGTGATCGGGGTCGGGATTGTGCCTTGGCCCGAATTGGCATGGATCTTTTCGGCCAGCGTGCGGTATTCCCCGGCCTGCTTCGAGTCCGGCGCATATTGGATTACAGTCATTTTCCTGAGCTCGGCGTGCTGGACGATGTTGTCGCGCGGCACGAAGTGGATGAGCTTGGAATTGAGCCTGGATGCCAGCGCCTCGGCGAGGTCGAGCTCGCGGTCAGTCTGGCGTTCATTGCAGATCAGGCCTCCAAGCCGCACGCCGCCTGCATGGGCGTATTTCAGGATGCCCTTAGCGATATTGTTGGCGGCATACAGCGCCATCATCTCGCCTGACATTACGATGTAAATTTCCTGGGCCTTGTTCTCGCGGATCGGCATCGCGAAGCCACCGCACACCACGTCGCCGAGAACGTCATAGGAGACATAGTCGACATCGTCGTAGGCGCCGTTCTCCTCAAGGAAGTTGATCGAGGTGATGACGCCGCGACCGGCACAACCAACGCCCGGCTCGGGGCCGCCGGACTCCACGCACTTGATTCCTCTGTAGCCCACCTTCAGCACGTCTTCGAGCTCAAGGTCTTCCACTGAGCCTTCCTCTGCCGCGAGATGAAGGACCGTGTCCTGCGCCTTCGAGTTCAGAATCAGGCGGGTGGAGTCGGCCTTGGGGTCGCATCCAACGATGAGGATCTTTTGCCCAAGTTCGACAAGGGCGGCGAGCGTATTTTGGGAGGTCGTGGACTTGCCGATACCTCCTTTCCCATAAAATGCGATCTGACGCAGACCTGCCATGTTGTTTTCCTCCTCTATTTCGTCGGTTGTCATGTCACCCAGGACATGAATAAAAGTCGGCTACACCAGCCGGCCCTACGACGATGGAGTTTCAAGAGTTGTGCCAATTTGACCAATCAAGCCAAAGGATGATTTTTATTATACTCTATCAGATACTTAGCCCAGGGAAGGAAGGGGCGGATTGAAACAAGCCCGTGTCACGGACGCGACAAATTCGACTGAGGGTGCCGGATGGCGATGCTTGTGACCACTTTTCATTGATCTTACTGAAGACCCGCGGGGCGTAGCGATCTAATAGTGTACACACAGTTGGATCAACGCACGTCCAAATGGAGGCCTGTAGGCATGCCAGCTTCATCGACGGAGAGGCCCTGTCGCAGAATATGTTCCAGCCCTTCCATTTCCGACATGTATGGACCCCCAGTCTGGCGCAGGAACAATTTTCGGGTTCGGTGCAACGCGTAGTCGGTTGTGGACATTTGTCCGGCCTCTGACGCGGCGGGTCATAGGCCGCGCCCGGATTTTACCGGATCAGGTCCAAAGCATAAGCACGTTGCTGGAGCGCATGTCACAATGTTTCTTGTGCTCGTCCTGTCTCATCGATCACTGCGCCGTCTCTCCCATAATCTTCCCACATCCCAGCACCTCAGAGTAGCAGGCGGTTCGTTCACAGCGACGGGAGCCTACTGCATCCCGGCTCTCGCCATGACGGCGCAGAGGGTGTGTGGACTTGCTTCGGAAAGGATACTGCTGGCGAATTCATCACGCTGGGATGGGAGCCATCATGAGCTTGGTGAATGCGGACTGCCGAGTTCGTGCGAGCGGCGTGCCAGCGAACCAAGCCCCGAGCCGAATGAGGTTCATGGCGGCCGCCGTCAGCACGTGTTGCAGATGCGTTTTGGCCAACCCAATGTAGCGGGAGCGCCGCAGGTGCAGAGCACGGACCCCGGCCGAGATCGTTCCCTCGATCCCGGCGCGCTGTTGATAGTCCTGCTTGAAGGTCGGGAGTGCCTCACGCTCGCGTGCGGATGCCAGTGTCTCGTGCTCCTCCTGAGGGCGCAGCGTCAGAAGGCGCCGGTCGCTCCGGGTACACTGTGGCTTCAACGGACAGGGACGATAGTGGGTCGTCGAGAAGCGCACCTTGAAGGCGGTTCGTCCTTGCCAGTAATCGGGACGCCAGCTCCGGCTCTCGTGCCCGGCCGGACATATCGCGACTTGCCGGCCCCAATCGAAGATGAAGTCCTGCACGGTGAAGCCTTTGCCGGACTGGGCCTGCCACTGGTAGTCCTTAGGGGCCGGCCCCAGGAGCCGCACGCCTTTCTTCCGGCTGGCCACGAGCTGGTCGGCCGCGACATAGCCGGCATCGACAAGATGGGTGGCGGGCAGCAGACCTTTGGCCTCAAGCGCCGCATCGATATCTTCGACAGCATCACGATCAACGATGGGCGCCGGCGTGGTCTCCACATGCGTGATCAGGTGCGGGCCGCCCTCGTCACAAGCCTCGGTGAGATGAACCTTGTAGCCGACCCAGGTTGTCGTCCCCTTATTGGCATAATGGACCTCTGGATCGTAGGGTGACCCAGCCATCAGCAGGGAGGGCGGAAATCCCTCATGCTCGGTACGCCACCGCACCCGGGGAGTGGTCTCAGAGCATGCGCCCGCCCCAGGTTCTCCGGTCTGAGCCTGGTCGGTGAGACAGAAATTCTGCACCCAGACCTGCCGCAGCAGCTCAATGGCCGGGATCTCACGCAGCCAGATCGGTGCACCAGGAGCCATGATGGCCGCCAGCAGCTGATGACCATCGCGCCCGATCTGCTCGGCATGGGCGCGCCGCTTCGCCTCGCCTTGCGGGACGTCATAGTCGTCAGCCCGCCTGCCAGAGCGCTCGATCCAGGCGGGATTGGCATGAGCGCGCAACCATGCGGGAGCCGTGGACGCCAAGACATTGAGGGCCGCCCGCATGGTCTCGGTCACGCAGGCGAGACGGTTCAGCGAACGAACCGCCCCGAGCACATGGGTCGAGTCGGTGCGCTGACCGCCTCGAGCGCTCAGCAGCTCGTGCTCCCGGCATAGGACCAGAAGTGTATCGAGGAGCTGCTCTTCCAAGCCTCCCGCCACCAGACGACCGCGGAACTCGCTCAGCACAGAGGCATCGAAGCCAGGGTCGGTCAGTTCCAGGCCCAGCAGGTATTTCCAATCGATGCGGCTGCGGACCGCATCAGCCGCCCGCCGATCAGAGAGGTTCTCAGCAAACTGCAGCACGCTCACCAGCGCCAGTCGCCACGGGCATTCGGCCGGCTGCCCGCAAGGGGCGAAGAGAGACGCGAACTGGGCATCGGTAAAGATCGTCCCAAGGTGGTCACGCAGGCGCAGATAGGGGATGCCATGCGGGAACGCGGCACGGGCGACGGCTGCCGTTGCGGCCGGGACATCACGGCACGGGATCGGGCGGAGCGACATGAGGACCTCCGGGATAGTGGGCTGCCCCCTCAAACCCAGAACGCCAATCCCTGCCTCAAGGGCTCCAACCCATTCGCCAGCAGTATCAAAATCGGAGCAAGTCCATCATCGGGATTACGCGTTCCTATGCGCGCCACCCAAGGGCCTGCCGGAGCTCCATTAACGGCGCAAAACTCACAAGGGCTTTCGCACCTATGACCAGCAGGCGACCTAAGTCTGCGCACCCATCGTGGAAGCAGCACCAAGCTTCTGCTTGCCTCCGACCAAGCGCTGGAGAGCTGTCAAACCGATCCCGGAGGCAAAGTCTGGGCCGTGCTTGAAGGTCTCAGGCGCCAGGGCAAGTGCGGCCAGAGCCATCGCAATGGCCGGACCGACACCCGCGACGCCGCTCAGCCGCCGCACCATCTCATCCTCTGTAGCTTGCTCCGGGATGTCTTGGCCAAAGCCTGCAATCTGCTCATCCAGGTGATCAATGATCCCGACCAGTACCTGATGAACCGGTGTGGTGGTCTCAGGATTGGGCCGGTCCGGATCAGCGACAGCGCGCACGAGTTGAGGATCACGCGTCGGGCCTTTGGCTACGACGCGCCAAAGTTCCGCCAGATATACCTCAGCGAATGATCACGTGAGCACTGCCTGACTGGCACATCCTAGGCTCGAAACATGAGAGCTTCAGCATGGGCCCGGCCGCTCTTACGAGCCACAGACCGCATTGTCGGGCGCATCGTGCGGCCAACAGTGAAGTGAAGATTGCCTTCATCATGGCGTTAAAGCCAAGAGATCTCTTAACGCATCAAAAGCCTTCGGACCATTAAGATCCTACGTGAAGACCTCACCGACTTCCGCAGTATTGGGCCCCAGCAACCCAGAGATAGTCGCGCGCACATCGACGACTCGGCCCCGAACCTGCCTGACAATGCGCCATTATTTTTCCGGATGCTCAATGCAAGCCCAGGTGAACTCAATCAGGTATGCGCAAGGATTAACGGGCGCTGCCGACCTTCTATGACTTGCCCGTCAAGCGCTGGAACGGTTTTCGGACGGCGCGCCTCACCAAAAGCGAGCTCGCGACACGCCGGCGTCAGGCCGGGCGAACCAAGCGTTCACTGTCTCCGACGACGGCTCGCCTACTGGTGCTCAAGCTAGTGACAGCGGTCGCGAAAAGCCCGCGGCGGCTGATGCGCAAGAGCCAGTTGCCGAAGATCACTGCCAGTGTCAGGTGAAAGGGTGGCATTGATGTCCCTACAAGGCCAGCAAATAGCGTCACCTGCGCGGCCCGATCGACAAAACTGCGCTATAGCTCAGAAGCCGTGCGGGACGCTTCCTGCAACAGCACCTCTCGTATCCAAAGGCTTGCCGGATCGCAGTTGTGGAGGGCAGGCCACTGAACGGCCTCGGTGAACCCAGTACGCGGCAGTGGAAGTTCGACGAACCGCAAGGGCATTGTCTTTGCGAGATGCTTAACCATACGAAATGGCATGGTCGCTATACGATCGGAGCCAGACAGCACGGGCGGAATCATACTAAACGCCTGCACGGTAACCTCGACCCGTCTCTTCAGACCGTGCTCAAGCAGAAACCAGTCCTCGACGGTCGGCTTTTGCGTCCGCCCGAACCTGACCGCAACGTGCCCCATCGACATATACCTCTCGAACGTCAAAGGCTGCGATAACTGCATGTTCGCGCCGCAGCCAACACACACAAGCGTCTCATCAAAAAGCGCCGCTTTAGGATGTGCGTTCGACATGAACATTTCCGGAAGGATTAGAAAGTCGATTTCGCCGCGCCTGAGAGGCTCAGCAGGGTCATCATCTGGGGGCAACAGCTCAAATCTGACGGCAGGAGCCTCGCGAGCGACACGCTCGACGACCTTACTTAAAAATATGAGCGTCATGAAATCGGAAAGGATGATCCTAAAGCGGCGGTCCGATTGAGCCGGGTTGAACCGGTCCGAGGATATAATGGAGAGTTGGATGTGCAGTAGAGCCTCACGTACAGCGGGAGCGAGGCCTTCCGCGCGCGGCGTTAAAACAAGCTTGCGACCCATCATCGTGAATAGCTCATCGCGAAAATAGGCGCGCAACCGGCCGATGGCCGCACTCATAGCTGGCTGGCTCAGGTTGATGCTGCGCGCGGCCGCCGTGAGGTTGCGCTCAGTCATCAGAGCGTCGAAAGCCACGAGAAGATTAAGATCAAGTCCCTTAAAACGCATCGTGTGCAGTAACCCGTAGCATGGATATTCCCATCGAAACGATCAACTTTACTAATCACGGTAGAACCAGCGGGGTGATCGGTCTGCGCCGGATGCGCTTGCCCATCCAATCCTCCGGGAACATGGACTTATCCTTGCCGGCCTGACTTCATGGCGGATCACGACACCAGCTACAACTAATCTGGTGTCCACCGTTCCGGAGAGTGCGGAGGCCCAATTTTCACTTGTAGAGGCGGCCGATTGGGTATCGATCTTGCGACGTCATAATTAGGCCACCTCGAGAGAGGGGTAGCCGCCATCGAAAAGGATTGCGAAGGTAAATCCCGTGCGCCGCGTGAGAGCGACGTAGACAGGGTCAGACGCCGGCCACTGTTCGCTAGAGCAAGCCACGACGATCACCGCTTGGGCCGCCCTTGCGACTCTGTCCGCGGCAAACACCTCGTACCATGCAGCACGATTGGGTTCGCTCTGGATCATGGGAGTTCCCCTCCCCGGCTGTCTTGAGTTCGGCCCTGTCCTGGAGGCTTCTCTGACCGCACAGCGATAAAGAAGACGGATGAGAGCGATCATGACGCGGCGCTTTCCGGCGCCGCGGCAACACTCTGACGTCCGGAATGGCCCTCAATGGCGACAAGGCGGTCTCGAACAGTCTTCGCCCAGTCCCAGTCCGGACAGAGTTCCACACTTCTGCTCGCAGCATCGACTGCCAACTCAAGCCTTTTCTCCATCTCCCAGAGGCGAGCGCGCAGCAGATACGCCTCGGCTCTTTGCCGGGGCTCAAGAGCGATCTCGAGAAGACGGCTCGTTGCGGCGAGGCCCTGATCAGGTCTTGTCCCTGTCTTGATACGCAGGTTGGCCAACTTCAGGAGCGGCCAAGCCCAGTCCGGTTTCGCTTCAGCGGCGCACTGAAAGGCTCCTGCGGCTTCCTCAATATGGCCACGTGCCTCGTGGCATCGCCCGAGAAGTTGCCAAATGGTGCACGAATGCGGATCGCGCTCGACACACTCCATGAGCACATCACAGCAGAGATCATGTCTCCGCTGCCTAAACAAGACCTGTGCCAACTGGTACTTCCACCAGTCGATACTCGGATCGAGTTCGATGGCGTGGCGGAGTTGTGCCTCGGCGAGAGCCAAGTCATTGCGCCGAATAAACGTCAAGGCAAGCTGGTGCCGAAATCGTGGGTTCTGAGGCTGCGCTGCAACCGCACGTGCCGCGCAGTCACTCGCCTCCTCGAGGCGCTCGGACATTCTCGAAAGCGCCACCGACGCCATATAGTTCGCCTCGGGATTATCCGAATGCCGCCGTAGTACCGAAACGAGAGCCGGATCGAGCTCGCAGCCAGCATGAACTTGCAGCATCGCTTCATATACCGAACGCATCGGAACGATGGCGGGGTCGGCTCGAGCAACATCTATCCTCAGCTTCGCGAGATCGCGAGCCGACAGCAGGTTCAGCTTAGAGCGGACCACCGACATATAAGTGAAGTATCGCGAATCGACCGGCGGTTCGACGAGAAACCGCTCGACAACTTGGGTGAGAACAACATCCGGCTTATATGCCTCGATGATTTCACGATCGAATACATTCCCGTATATGTAGACAAGTATACTGAATGACTCCTTCAGGAAGGGCAACAGGTTGCCGCCGAACGAGTCACCAAACATCACGCAGCGCGGGAGCATCGCATTAGTATTGTTGAAGATCCTCATCCGGCCACGGTTTGGAACTCGATTGTCGAAGACCAAGTGTCCTGATGCATCTTTGATGCGTGCCGCCAGCGTCGGGGCCGACGCGGGAGGATCGAGCTTCGCGCCAAGATCACCCACGTAGGAAACTGGTTCGAATGTCACTCGCGACGGATCGATCATGCGCAAATGGACGCCGGCCTCTGACAATTGATCACAGGTAGCGAGATAGCCAATATAGGCACCGAGCCCACTCCAGTGTGTATCAGTTTTCGGATAAGCAAACCCGAGCGGCTTTACCCTTTTGATCGCCTCAAGCGGGTAACAAATTTCAGGCCCTTGGCCTCGGCGTAGCGCCGAGATAATCTGCCTAACAGCTCGGTGCTCGGACACCTCGACTCCGTCCGGCAACTTTTCAGCATAGACGAGTTCCTTGTTCGGAGCAACAAGCATGATATGCTGTGCTCCGACGGACGCGGCATACTCCTCCCGTTCGTGAATAAGCCGGCACCAAGTCTCGATCCCCCGCTCGTCGAGCGCATACCGGCCGGAGATCTGGTCGATAACCCGATTTGAGTCGCGATCAAGGAAGATCCAGTCGTCCTTGCCTAACAGGAACTTCCTGCTCGTGTCCACACGACGCGTCGAAATGAGTTCATCAGTCATGTAACCTCAACTGCTCGCTAGCCAACTTTTTCGAATACCCGGACTCTTCGAATGGATGTCTCTGAGCCTTCAACATGCCCGTCGGACTTGCCAGCAAAGGACGCAACAGCATTGCTGAACAGGACCATAGCTGGAGTGTGCGCGAACGTGTTCGCCACTGAATAAATTGGAACTTCGTCGAAGAAGAAGCGGAACTCCTGCTCCGTCCACAACATGCTATAGCAATGAAAGTCTTCAGAGAGTTTCGCGCCCGGTCGAGACGTGGCGGACCAGGTGACGCGACGTGGGCGCCAGGATCGCGCGGCGACTTGGATGAGGTTAGGATATTTCGCCTCGGCAATATCAAGCTCGAACCGCGCGTCGCCTTCAGTCGCATGGTCAGAGGTCAGCCAAAACGCATTATTGACGCCTGTCTCGTTCGCGATACGCATCTCACATTCGAAATAGCCAAAGCACTGACGGAAGGACCGCGACTGAACAAAGCCTCCTGTGTAGGGCCGTTGCTCGTCATTGCCGTGACCGAGCTTGAGATGGAGCCCGCCGTCCGATACCGCGACGTTCTCTGGCAAACGCACTGTCTGGTGATCACCACCGCGATCGGTTACGCGTACCCAGTAACGGTCAAAGTGAGCGGCATTTGCGAAGTCGTCGAGGAACGAAAGCCGCCAACGGCCGCCGAGCTCCGCCAGCGGGGCAGGCTGCGACGAACCTTGCGCAAAAGCGGATCTGCACCGGTTGAGGGACCCGCCCAAGACCGCGCCACAGGTCACCGTCTGTAAGAAAGACCGACGGCTCAACGCGTCGGGATCCTTCATGGACGTCTCTCCGGTCCGACCGAACTCTTTGCCGCAGCGCCGTCCGCCCCCAAGCCGTTCGAACTGCGCAGCTTGACTTCCAGGTTCCAGGCCCGACTGCGCAACAGTTCAATCTCAGAGGTCATCGAGTCGATCTCACTTCGGAACCAGCCGATGAGGTCACCGGTGCTATGGTCAATTTCGATCGAATTAGGTACCGAGAGTGGATTGTCTGCTGGTGCGATCAGTGGCTGCGCAAGCACATGGCTGAGTCGGTTCTCCGTTAGAAACCGATAATACTCGGCATAGTTCAGCGGGTAGACGTGCTGAAACTTCGAAAAGTCGGCCTTTTCCAAGAGGGCCTCTAGGTCGACGGGCATGTAGTCCTCGACCTCGATAGAAGGCACCGCAAATAACGAAGCAAGCTCGCGGATCCGGGAATCGTAGGTAAAAAAAACCGACGGAATTCCTTGGTGCAGGGCTATGACATTGCCATGCAGGCGAAAACCCATCATGAAATCCACATGGCTAGCCGCATCATTCGCCCACTGATCGACGTCAAAAAACGCTACCATGCGCTCGCTGAGCAGCCTCTCTGCTTCGGAATGCCCGACGAGATTGAACTTGGACAGGATCGAGCGAACATGATCCTGCTTCTGCTTACCGGACGAATAGATTGCGAGCGTTTCCTCGCGCTCTCCCTGCGAGTAGAGGCGGCTCGACGCACGCTTAGCGACCTCGCCGATCAATGCTCTTTGAATACGGTTCGTCTTGGTCGCGTTCGTCGCGTAGTCGGCGGAGAGATACTTATTGAGTGTTAGTCCCACCCGTGCGTTCGTTGGATCGATGGGCTTGATATCAATTGACGGAAGCAGTGATCGGTAGAAGCTCGGACAGCCGATAACACGGACGTTTTTTATGCCGAGGTCATTGAACACTTCGGCGCTGTAGAAGCCGCGAACGCCGATAGTCTCGCATTTATCGGCTATAATCCTCCACGCCTCCGCTGTGACACGCGGAATTGCGAGTTTTTTATATACGGACGTCTGCGCGCCGACGCCTATGGGCACGATCGGCCCCGGCAGCTTTTTGAGAAGCGGGGCGACATGGCCAAGGTCGACGTTCTCAGCTAGGTAATTGGAGCCCCGGATTACTGTGGCATCGCAATGTTCCTGTGGCCACAACTCTACATTGGCCGCATGGGCAAACTGTAGGTTAGTAATCTGGTCATAATTCAACGCCTTGAGCATGGCGTCATAGACGAGCACGTCGCCAGTGTTGATTCCGCGGTTTTCGAAGGCGACGAGTGGATCTTCGATCTTCAGGTAAGCAGCCTTATTGCCAGGCTTTACGGCCGCGCCGCCATTCAGCACAAAGAGTCGTTTCATCGGACTACTCGCTATATATCTCGATTACAGTATGTGCGAACCCGTGCGCTGCCACTGCTAGCGTACTTCGCCGCCTGGCGCGCGCACAGGTCTCCGCGCCGCCGCGTCTGAAACTATGATCCGGTTTACTTCGGTCGACGGCACGCACCCGGAGGTATCGGACCCGTCGGTGTCTGAGAAGACGTGGGACATACGGTCGGGGAACCAACCCGCAATTTGCCGCACGAGCGGCTCTACAGTTCGGCCCCAGACCAGCGTCGCATTGCGCTCGGCGGCCGTCTCGGCCATACGGCGGAGCTCGCACCGGTCGCGGGCAAACCCCTCAATCGCAGCAATGAGCTCCAGTGCAACAGCGCTGTCATTAGTCGCGTCGATCAGAATACCATCGACGCGATGCTCGATGAGTTCTCCGACGGCGCCGACCGCGGTAGCGATTGGCACGCACCCTAGGCGCTGAGCTTCGAGGATGGTCAGCGGGGCGCCCTCCCATCGTGAGGGGAGCAAGATGACATCAGCCCAAGCGAAGGCCTTGTTGAGGTCTCGGGCCGCATAGACCGGAGGCTCTACTTGCACGCCAATTTGCTGGAAGCGGGTCTGCCAGGAGCCACATGCGTCCCTATCTATAACGTCGCTGCCGATGATGCGCCAGTCTGCTGGACCAGCCCGCAGCTGCAGGTCGCGTGCGGCCAAGAACAGACGCTCAATGCCCTTTTGACGATCTAAGCGGCCAAGAAAGAGAACGTTGAGACGGTCACGGTTCGGCCGCCGCCAACGCTCTTCGAGAACGAGATTCCGCTCGTTCTCGGGCAATGGGTAGCTGGGGGCGTTCTGAATGTGTATCAGCTTCGCATCCGGTATGCCCATGCTGTGCAACCACTCGGCCATGTCCCTCGAGCAAGTCAGGACGGCATCGTAGACGTGCTCAAAGGCCAGCGACAAATAGGGGTGACCTGCAGCACGTCCCAAGCTCGTTCTGTCGAGCACGTGAACGTAGTTGAGAACTTTCACGCCGCGGCGACGAAGCGTGCCAAGCGCGGCATTGACGGGTGCAACCTGATTGTTGATAACCACATCGAGGCCAGCGAGAAAGCCAAGGAGCTGTTCCGATTTGGCAGCCTCATCATGCCCCATCATGAGCTCGTGCCCCGAATAGGTGTGAGGGCCGCCCCAAAGCGGATAGTCGTCGGCAAAGAAATTGACGGTCTTGAAAACCCCATCGTTCTCGGGAATTCTGTTGTAAACCGGCTCTCCGAATATGAAGAGGTGGACCTCGCATCCGGCGGCCTTAAGCACTCGCGCCACTGCATAGGTGGCCCTCTCGACGCCGCCGAAGGCCGCTATGGGCAAGAGGAACCCGACCCTTACCGGATCTCCGGTGTTGGGCACTCGTGGCATTACAGGCATGGCTCCGACAGCAGAGCGAAGCAGTTCGAAATAATGAGCACGGCTTGGCAAATACTTGGAGCGCCAGGTCCAACGAACGCGCTGCTGACGGTTGTACCCAGAGTCGCGCAGAGCCCCAAGTGTCGCGAACACAGCAGTGGTAGGCGAGAGTGCCGAACCTTGCATTTCGGCCGGCGTGAAGGGTCCGCTGATAACAATCTCCGCGACCTTAGGAGAGGGCGAAGGACTACGCAACGAGCGAATCCAGTCTTCAGATTGATCGTCGACACAGTTCGAGAGGACGTCAAGCCCACACATCCACCCCACCGACTTGTCGAGTAGTTTCCCTACCTCCCCGATTGCACGAACTTTTACATTGATGCTAGCGTTGTTGCTCTCGAAGCGGATCGCCACAAAGTGATGCTCCTGGCAGAGCCTTTCTGCTAGCCAAAGCAGATTATGGACGAGTCCGAGCCGCGTTACTGCATCGCGATGCTCCCCTGTCATCCAGAGCAGGAAAGGTGGCACGCCGAAGGTATCGGGTTCACTTTTTGCCGCCCAGAATTGCTTCACATAGCCCTCAAGGCTTAGGCTCTGACGGCCAATCGTTGGGTCTGTGAACAGATCCACCACGCTCGTGCCAACTCCCACTGCAGCGTAGCGCGGTGCCTCATTGTGCTCCCAGGCGAGCAATGTGTCCGCTCTGAAGAGACTCTCATGCTTCTGGCGAATGCACGCCAGAATTCCTTCACGAGTCCGATTTGAGTCTCTAAGCATGCTCTCGGCCCGCTGTCGATATTCGAAGCCGAAGTAGGGATAGTTTGCCCCCCTAAAGCCCCGTCCGATTGCTTGAAGCCAAAAGTCCCAGTCTTCGAAGCCCGACTTCATCGTCTCATCGAAGCGGATGCCGGTCTCGAGCAGACGGCGCGATACAAGGCTACCAGCCTCGCAAATATTGTCGAATGTGACATGAAGTAGTCGAGAGTAGTCGGTCATGTAGTTCCCGTTCCACTCAATCCCGAACTTGTCGATATTGGGATAGACCCAGTCGATCTGACCCTTCCTTCGCATATACCTAAGCGCTTCGCCGATCGCGGTCGGCGTGATCCTGTTGTCAGCGTCCAAGAAGTAAATTGCGTCGAGCCCAGCGAAGTGCCGTAACGCGAACTCAATACCATAGTTGCGAGCGGAACTTAGACCGCCGTTCAGCTTACGCAAATAGAAGACGTTCTGATGAGTGAGCGCGTAGCTTTGCCCGATGTGAGCTGTCTCGGGAAACGGGCAGCCATCGTCGACAATCACGGCGGCGATTTCGAACGGCGCTTGCTGCCGAACAACGGATTCGACGGCCTCGGCGAGAAGAGCGGAATGCTTGTAAACCGGGATGACGACGGCCACGGTCGGCGAAAAGGACGCATCAGTTTCCCCGATATCTCGCTTGAGTACCCTCACTGCTTCTGACATACCTGCGTTACCTGTCCACCAGAATGCTGAAGTCTCTAAACTTTGCCCAAGCGAAGCTGTTGACGCCGGGGGTCGTCATGCGAGTCGCGATGTAGATGCTCTGGGGGGACGCGACTTGCTCCGACACGAAGGCGCTTACCCTTACCGTATCCGTATTAGCGACACGGCTCCAGCCGGAAAAGGCTTCGCCAGCGCTTGGAGCGCGCTTCTCCTCGAGCAGCTCACGAGTCCTAGCGAGGTCATTGGCGACCACGATTGCGAAGTCTACATCGTTTGATTTCTCGTTGGAAATTGAGGCGCTCGCGGAAACACGCCGAGCCGCTGGAGGGCACACGGTCGGAAGCATACCGATTGTCATTCCGGTTTCCGGTGGATGACACGCGACCGCTCTCTCTTGTGGCAGAGCGAGAATAGCGGGGAACTCAAAGGAGATCTCATCGCAGTTGGCGTGACTCGCAAGATCCAGGGTTCCTGGAGAGAGCGACACCTCCCGGAAGCCGGGTGTAGAGCCCTGTTCCGAGTGGGCGGGGAAGTAGTTCGCCCATGTAGGGAGGGACACGCCCGGCAGCCCGCACCAGATCTGCAGGGCGATACTGTTCTTCACAAGCGGGCGTTCGGTGTCTGCATCACGGACCTGAAACATGTCGACTGGTTGAAGTCCGCCGAGCGACAGTAGAGGTGGCTCACCGTCCATGCCGGTGACTTGCAGACGGACTTCCAGGCTACGGGGGATGCCGCCTAGCGTGCGAGTCAGGCCAAGAAAATTCCATCCGACATCCAAGCTCGACAACGGGACGATCCAGCTATCAATCGTGCATCGATCCTCAAGGCTCACGAGATCGGCGCGCAGTTCGGCCTCCTGGTGAGGATCTAGACGCTCGAAATGGATAGCGATTGCACTGACTGCAGTGCTTGCAACGGGGAGAATCTGTGAGATCCCTTCGGGCGACGAATGGGCAAGCACGTTGGGCTGTGATGGATTGCTCAAAGGCTCGTTCGAGAATGCTAGGTCGAAGGGCTGCAATCCTTGTAGCTGCATATAACTCTCGACAGCAGCGAAACTGTCCTGAAGATCGGCATTGAACATGCGCAGCTTCAGAAGCTCGCGGTTTGCCTCAACGGTCCGGTGAGCGCTCGTGACAAGTAGCTTTATGAGCTCTTCTACGAGGCGCGCCATCGCGCTTGACTGCTGACCCGCGTCCCACTCGATCAGGGCGGGCTGATGCTGTAATCCGCGGCTGCGTAGCCAGTCGAGCAACTGGCCTCGCTCACCTTCTGGAGCGCTTGGGTCGGCCAATATCGCGAGCGTGCAGGGCGGCGTATCCCGAACGTTGAACCTGTTGCCGTTGACGTCGACGAGAGTAGCCGCCTCGCCGTCTGTTCCTTGGAACCAGAAAACGTGGCCGGTGCTCAGAAGCGTCGAGGGTATCCTATCTCTGTGCACCTTTATGACGAAAAGCACCGGCCCTTTAAGCAGGCCGTCGGCCCGAGGAGACTGAGCGAACGGTGTCGTGGTGTTCGCAGTTAATGCCATCATCTGATCCTCATAGGCAGTAAACGTCTCGTAGCGATCTTCGATTCACTGAGAGGCGTCTTAGTTCTGCTCGTTGTGGCCGTGCCGCGATCCGTCCGAGGGCCGTGGCGGAGGACGCTGCGGGTTTATCGTGACGCTTCACCGCAGCCGTACACACTCTCTCGATCAGCAGCAGTACGGTGCAACGTCGCGAAGCACTTCTGGCGCCATCAGCGCGCTTCTTGCACGAGTTGAAGCTCCGAGGCACGCGAGCATCACGCGGGTTTATCCTGGCGTGCGATATTCCGCAGGAATTCGGTCGGTGGGCTGAGGGACAGGTCGGGTGCCGCCGCGACCGAATTAGTGGTTCCATTTCGGGTGAGGGGCGCCACGACCGAAGGCATGCAGCCTATCAGTTCGGGGCCGAAGGAGCGTTCGCCTAATGAGACATTAGCAAGCGAGCCTCGTAGGATCCGCACTATGTCGTGGGCGCCTGAGATCTGCTTGAGCCTCGCAACCGATCTGGGTGATGTGGCTGTCGATTGTCCATTCGGGCCTAGCGAGGCCCGTCGCTCCCAGCGCGTCGTTGTCACGAGAGGACAACTTTGCGGAGGCCCCCATCCCGCCGCCATCTGGCATGGCCGCAGCAGACCTCATGGTCCGCTCCAACGTTGCGTAATGTTTGCTCTTAGCAGCGGCTACCTTTGTGAGTTGATCCACCATTAATTTCCCTTCAATCGCGTGAGCTATAGTGCGACCGGCGCGCTGGTCGACCGAGTCGCGAGGACGGCGTTCTTGGCTTGGCCGGCTGAACTAGAGCACCTGCTTTTGAGACGTGACTTGTTACAATTCATTTTTCAGTATTGGTCCCACATCGCTTCAGGGTGCTTGCGAGACTTTCCCTTGTGGGCGGTGTGGCGCGGCACTCGTCATTCGACGGAATCAGTGGAGATGAGTGCGCGTTCGACCCTGCTGTCTGTGCAAGATCTCAAGAGAGTAGTACAATCGTTTCTGTCGATGGAACGCATCCACATCGTGGATGGCTGCGCTCGAGTCGGATTGAGAGCTGTGCAAATATCGACAGCACCTCTTTGCGAGCAGCTTCCTGCAAGCCGCAGTGTGGTCCGCGCCGTCGACCGCGCACCTGGAAGATGTTCTGGCCAGATCCAGGTCGACTGTTGTAATCGGCGTGGCGGAGGCCCCGTCCCGTCGAGGCGGTCTTCGGCTCGCTCCGTTCTTAACGTTTGTTTCCCTCTCGGCGGCAACACCCTCCGGCTCCAGCGGAAGGTGGTGCCGTCGATCAGCACGCGATGCAGAATGACCGCGTATTTCCCAGCCAGCAGCACGACCTCGAACCCGGCCTGCATTGGGCTGGTATTGAGCCACTGCAAGAGTGGCCCGTCCTCCAAGCCGGCGCGGGTAAGCGGCCGGTTCAGGCTGGCGTGAAAAGGCCGTCAGTGCCTCAGGCTCGCTGGCGACGTTCGCCTCCGCATTCTGGCCGAAGCCATTGAGGATGCAGACGCGGCTCAGTTCCAACGACACATCAAGTCCGCCATAGTCGTCCATGGCTGTCCCTCATGATGATGGAGGCCGATCCGCTCGGACCTCGCTTCAACACCATCGCTCTGAGGAACAGCCTCTCCGCTCCGCTAACTCGTAAGCGGCAGGGCCATTACGGCATCTAATGACTCCGGGATCCTTGCCGGCCAGCGGAGACGCGATTGATGGCATCGGTGGCATCGTGAGGGGGATCGAGAAAAGAGATTTGCCCTGATCATCCGACGAGAGGCATAAAGGCACCGTGGCATTCTTTGATCTAAGGAGAATTCGATGTCTGCAGGTATTGACATCTTTGGTCCTATCAACGGCCTTCCGTGGGAGGATATGACCGGGAGTGACGTCGCCGACGGCCGTTTCGCCATCGGTGGCCCTACTGCCCCCCCGATGACCCCATACCGACGATTGAGGGTACGCCCGGGAATGACTGGCCTTGCTTCGGAAAAATGGCGAGCACTCTTATAGCCAACGAGGATCTCCATGCCCCGCAAACGCTCAACCAAAGTGCTTCAGGATGAGGCGGTGCGACTTGACCTGACCACTGGCCGCGGCCGGCGTGAGGTCGCCGACAGCCTCAAAGTCCGCCTGTCGAGCCTACAGCACTGAATTGACCGCCGACGCGAGCGCTCTCAACGAGTCAGATCCGGACCTCGGTTAATCGCGCACCCAGAGGCGCCTGAACTATGCAATGCTTAGGTTTGCGCCGAGGACGCTCCTCAATCGTGCGATCAATCATCCGACCAAGAGGCCGTCGGGCTCATGCCGCGCAAACTTCCGTTGGCGCTTGCCCGCGTTTTTCTTCCTAAATTAGGAGAGGAATGATATAGACCCGGCGAGTTCGAAGGAGGTGTTAATGCCAGGCAACCGGCTACCATGCTATTCCGTCAAGGTGGAGATCCCGAGTGAGGTCGGCCGACCAGCAGCCACCTACTATCTGGTCCAGGCGGACTCTCAACCCGCAGCGATCAATGCGGTCAAGAAGGCCTTGTCCGGCCCCTGTGAAGCCGTTGAAGCTACGTTAAGCCTGGTTCGGCCAGAAACCGTAGAGGCGCTCGGTCTACACCCTGGCATGCCACGCCGGATCTGAGATCACACCTGTGCACAGGACGTTCCGTACATAAGACCAATAGCCCGGTTCCGGATTCTTCGCGCGAGAATGCCGGCCTCACGTTGCTGATGGTGGGCCGCCTTGCTGGTCTCCGTGGAGGACGCACCTTCTGAGCGAGAGCGTCTTGCCATTAACGGGTGGTGGAGTGGCAACGAGAATTCCCGCTATCCCCGTTGGCACTTGAACCATCTGTTGGATGCCTGCGAAATCAGGATTGTGTCTCACTCGCGACTGGACTGTACACCAAAGGCCTCAGAGGCGTCGTTGCATCAGGCAAGTTGAGGCTTTGCCGTCGTGGGTCGCGCCTAACTCAGTAGTTGAAAGCACACGCTCCCTGCTCCTGATAAGGTCGGTAGCGAAGTAGTTTGCCCTCCACGCAGGAAATATGTTGCCATTCCAATTGCGACGGAACACAACGAGCTAGCTCGCCACCAGACGGAATTTTAATTTGAACACCACCTCAGGGCGTCGCCCGATCAGCTACTGAACTCAGCGAGGCCTGCTGTTTGCCAGAGCTGCCCGAACCAAGCGGGCATACGCACAAGGAATTCTAACTCAGAGGCTGGTGAGCAATTATCTTTCTTTTCGCGTGAGGCGACGCAGCAGGATGCGGCTCATCGCAGGATAGAGCAGCATCTCGCGGGTCTCGACGAGCCGCTCATAGTCCTTGGCCAGCCCCCGGTTGGTGGTGAGCCAACTGATCGTTCGTTCCACCACCCACCGTCGCGCGAGCACCTGAAAGCCACTCGGGCGCGTCGGCGGCTCCGCGTCGGCCTGCTCCAGACGCCGCCACTCCACCAGCGTTGCGGAATGGATAGCTTCCATCCGAGCGCTCTGCACAACCAGTCCTTCAGTCCTCGATAAGCGGTGTCAGCCCACATGAGCTCAACGGCCGGGAAGAGATGCTCTAAACCCTCCAACAAGAGCTCGGCGCCCGCGCGATCATGGATGTCGGCCGGATGCACCTTGTTCTTCAGAAGCGTGCCTTGCGGATCAACGAGCAAGTGACACTTGCGGCCCTTGATCTTTTTGCCACCATCGTACCCTCGTGGTCCACCCATCTCAGTGGTTTTGACCGACTGGCTGTCGATGATCGCCGCTGTCGGCTGAGGAGGACGGCCGATCGTACGCCGATAGCTCTCCCGCAGGACCTGGGTCACGTGCTCCCAGGTGCCAGCGTCGCGCCACTGGGCATGGTGATAGAAGACAGCATACCGGGGTGGATACTCATGCGGCAGCAGCCGCCATTGGGCTCCGGTGCGCAGCAGATAGAAGATCGCATCGACGATGCGCCGCAACGGATAGGTCTGCCGCCACCCGGCCGGATGGCTGCGCGGGATCAGGGGCTCGAGCCACACCCACTCGGCATCCGTGAGATCGCTGGCGTAGGATCAGGCATCCATGGCGGGGCTCCTGAATCGTCAAACAGCCCACATCCGCCTTAGCGGCCCAGCACAAGTCTATTTCAAATCAAGCACTTAGCTCGACTCGTATGAGGCGGAAGATCAAGTACCATCATAATCCCTCTTGTGGGCTGCAGCGGTCGGGTGGGGAAGCCGGGCAAGGCGAGCAGGTTGCTCGCATCTTCCACTCGTATCCGGCGGAACAGCTGTTCCTGACCAAAATGCCTCATTCAGGCAAGCCGGCTTGAGGAGGTGGGACCCATCTTTGGCGACGGCAGCAAACCCTGTCGAGCTCCGGTCACACATCACCCGCCCGTCCGGTGCATCCTGTGCTGATGCGCCGGCCGAACCTTTGTCAGACAGCCTTGAGCCGCGCTCCCTCCGGCACGACGCCGGTGGTGAGATACCGCCAGAGGGCCACCAGGAGCTTGCGGGCAAGGGCAACGGCATTGATTTTACGAATGCGGCCACGGGCGGGACCAACCCGCTCATGGAACCAGCGCGCCAATGCGCTCTCGGGCTGGTAGCGCAGCCACAGCCAGGCCAGTTCGATCATCGTCTTGCGCAGGAGCGGATTCCCCGCCTTCGAGATGCCCTGTTCACGCTGGCGCTGGCCGCTGTCAAACGGGCAGGGCGTGAGCCCGGCATAGGCTGCGACTTCCTTGCGGGTGGCAAAGGGCCGGAACAGCGCCTCACGCACCAGGATCGTCGCCGTCTCGGTGCCGAGGCCGCCCAGGCGGGCCAGGCAGGCGACTTTCTCCGCATCGGCATCCTCTGGCACGGGCTCCGTCACCGCCGCGTCGCGCTCGGCCTCGACCACCGCGATCTGCTCCAGCACCAATTCCAGCCGCTTGAACTCGCGCTCGAGTTCGCGACGCAGCCGGGGCGGCAGTTCGTGACCATCGCCGGTGCGCAGCCCGCCCAAGCGCTCCCATCGGTCCTGCCGCAGGGGCTGGAAGTCGTCAATGCCCTGACTGGCGAGCAGGCCTTTGACACGGTTGACGTGCTGCACGCGTTCGGCAATCAGGCGCTGGCGCTCGCGGTGCGTGCGCCGGGCATCCTCCCGCTCGATGGATGGCACCTGCACCATGTGACAGGCGGCCCGGTCGCCGCGCCACCATGCCATCAAGGCCCGCAGCAGCATCGCGGCGTCGAGCCGATCGGTCTTGGCGCGCCGGGCGCGGCGATTGACCTGCAGGCTGCCGGGGTCCATCACCTGGCAGGTCATCCCCTCCGTCGTGAGGCGGCGGTGTAACCAGAACCCATCATAGCCGGCTTCGTAGCCAACGACGATCTGAACCTCATTAGGAGCGGCGCTCCGCTCGCGCGCTTGCAGGCGGCGAAGGAGTGCCAACAGCCCTACGATGTCGCCGCCCTCTAAGCGATGTGACGAGGTCTTGCCGCTCGGCGAGCTCTGGGTCGCCAGCAGCCAGGCCGACTTGCTGAGTTCCAGGGCCACGAGGACGATAGGTTGCTCCTGAGCGGGGCGCGCTTGTTCCATCTGAGGCATCGGCCTGTCTCCTTCCAAATCTGAAGAGACGAAGAGTGAACCAATCTCCGACCGACTGCATGGTATCTTTGGCCATTTCTGACGGGTGATGTGGGAGCGAGGGCGGCGAAGCGAACGATGCGGTAGACTGGCAGCGTTTCCGCCAAGAGACACCGCCATGCCGGATCTGCCCACCCGCTTCGCCGCGATCATTGTAGCCTTTGCCCCGCTGTTTTGCCACCGGACGTGGCGTCATGCCGAAATCCTGCTCGTCGGGGCCATCCTGGCCCCCGGCAAGCGCACCGTGACCAGCATCTTGCGCATCTGCGGCCTCAGCCGCGAGCGCCACTTCGTCAACGACCATCGCGTGCTCAGCCGGGCTC
>NZ_JAMXFI010000096.1:0-30513 GCF_025460875.1 Microvirga yunnanensis | reverse complement strand
CGCGGCTGCGGCTCGATGCGGCTCTCTACGAGCCGGCCCCATGGCGCCGGCCGGGGACGGCGGGCCGGCCGCGCACCAAAGGCGCTCGCATGCCGACCCTGTCTGAGGTGCTGAAGCGGACGAGCACCCGCTGGCGCCGCGTCACAGTGCCGGGCTGGTATGGCGACGGAGACCGTGTGATCGAATTCTGCTCTGCGACCGCGGTGTGGTGCCATAGCGGAAAGCCCGTCGTGCCGATCCGCTGGGTGCTGCTGCGCGATCCGCTCAGGCGCTTCTCGCCCCAGGCGTTGCTGTGCACCGATCCGAAGCGCGACCCGCTGCCGATCATCCGCTGGTTCATCCTGCGCTGGCAGCTCGAGGTCACCTTCCAGGAGGCGCGCGCCCATCTGGGCGTGGAGACCCAGCGGCAATGGTCGGGCCGTGCTGTCGCCCGCACGACGCCCTGCTTGTTCGGCCTATTCTCGATCATAACCCTTCTGGCGACCCAACTCGGTCAGCGCACCCGCACGGCTGTTTGGACCGACAGCTGGTACCGCAAGTCTCATCCGACGTTTGCGGATACTCTGGCTGCGGTGCGGGAGAACATCTGGCGCGAAACGGGTTTACTCACGTCCCGGCGCCGGCGCAAAATGCCAAAACCCTCACGCGCGCTTCAGCGATGCTTGCTATACGCACTTCGCCATGCCGCCTGATTGGCCAAACTCGAGCTTACATCGAGCAACAAAATTGTTCAACAGTCTCTCAGTTCAATCTGTGGCAAAGGTGCTCCCATGTCCGATAGATTTATTGACTGCGGGGATGATCTTATCTCCCCAGAGTTTGATCTGTTGTAGCATAGTCATCTGATTGAAATCTCCCAGCTGGGTCGGAATTGTAATCTGGGCTTTAGGATGTCCATCTCTTCCAGAAGGCGATCGATCACTCGGTTCACACTTCCGATCGGCAGGTTCGCGCGCATGACCCCAAAGGACATGTCCTGTTGCGCCGGCGTTTCCTGCAGCACATAACCATCCTGATTCTGCTGGCGGCGCTGATGCCGTGCTCCAGACAGTCGGCGTTGGAAGCGTGCGTTATCGAGATAGCTCGTGATCTCCGCGTCATTATCGCTGGCATAGCAGCAGCGAAAAAGCGATATCTTGGAGTCAGTGATGTTCTTTCCCTCGCAAGCCGCCGCTTCCTCGATATTTTTCGCAGGGTGCTTAAGCTCTCCGAGCCGTTGTGGAATGCCGTGACGAATAGATGGTGTCCCTCACGATAAGCCCGGCTCATGCTGCGCCCGGACGCGGTGGCGATTCAAATCGGCGAGGTCGGCTTCTGGATAGTGCGCAGCGAAATCGCCGCCAGAGGTAACTTCTCGTATTTGCCATTGTGCTCGAATACCTTCTGCTGCAAACCCTTGAGAGGGATGTCCAAGTATTCCAAGAATACGGCTCGCGCTTCATCAACATTGACGCCAAACCGCTCAAACTCGAACTGCTGGTATTCAGAACCGACGCCGAGCTCAAGGCGGCCGCTCGAAACAATATCGGCAAAGCCAATTTCGGAGAGAAGGCACTGCGGTTGATAAAGCGGCAGCACGCAGACGGCGGTGCCGAGGCGAATAGTGTTCGTCACTCCGGCACAGTGGGCCATCATCATTAATGGTGACGGAACTACGGCCTGTTAGTTCTTGAGCCAGTCGATTGCTGCGGCGAGGCAGAGCACGCCCATGAAGGATGAGGCGGTCTTCTCGTAGCGCGTTGCAACAGCCCGCCACTCTTTCAATCTGGCCCAGAGCCGCTCGACAACATTGCGATTGTTGTAAACCCTGTCCGGACAGGCGACCGGCGCCTCATTCGGCTTGGCCGGGATCGCTGGTCTCGCACCGAGGCTCCAGATGTACTCGCGGAAGCTGTGACTGGAAGAGCCACGATCGGCCAGCCCCAGTTCGGTCCCCAGGCAGAGAGGCGAGCAGCGGAATGGCGTCAGGCAGCTCGTGCGCGTGACCCGGGGCAAGGCGAAACGCGATAGCGCGTCCGAGACCATCGGCGATCACGCAAGCCTTGGTGCCATCGCCGCCACGAGAGCGACCAAGGGCTTCACGCTCGTCTCGTTGAGCTTGAGAGCCCCTTGTCGACGCGCTCCCGCGGCCTTCTGGTGCGCGCGCACGCTGGTGCCGTCGAGGAAGGTCATGCCAAGCTGGATGCCGCGCTCCTGCACCAGGTTGAGCAAACGCTCCCAGACGCCCAGGCGCGCCCAGCGGATGAAGGTCTGAGCGGCCCGCCACCATGGACCCAGTTCAGCGGGGAACGCCCGCCACTGAGCACCATTCTCATGCCGCCAGAGAATGTGGCATCCAGTGTCCGGCGCAGATCCCGCGGTGGGGTCTTGCCCTTCGGACGGCACTGTTCCACCAAAGGCTCCAGCATCGCCCATTGTGCGTCCGTCAGCATGGCTCCTCCTCAGACAGGACGAGCAAAACGCCTCCAAGTGCAAAGGGTTCAAGTTATAACAGGCCGTAAATACACGGTTACTATAGGAAGTATAGCGTTCAAGCATTACATTCATATGAAGTACACTCTCATATCTCCGAAGAAGTGCAGGCTTTCTTGAGCACGTAGATCAGGTCTTCTGGATGCGATGCTCCGATTGGCCGCCGGGGTCCGAACCGCTCCGACTCGGAGGCCGCTGGCGGGGTCTGGTCCTCGACCCAATCGTAGACGACAGTACGTTCCGCAATCCGCCATTCCCCTGCCCTCTTCTGAAATAAGTCGCAGTAGCGTCCGCAGAGAAGCACTTGATGTATGGCGCCGGCCTCGTCCAGTCCGCGTTGTAGCGCGGTGAAATAGCTCTCGACCGCAGCCGCTGCCGGGCCGATGAACTCAATCAGGATGTTCGCGATCTGGTGGGCGTTCCGCGGTCTGGTCTTGAAGGCACCGATCGCAAACTGGATCAAGTCCATGGCGGAGCCAGAATGAGCACCGTGATTGTCATGGGATCGGGCCAATACGAGCTACGCAGCGTGGCCTCGTCGGCGCGATCTATTCCACGGCAGTACCAATAGAGGCAGTCGCGGATCCCCTCCTGGTCAAGTAGTTCAGTAATCCTTGCTTCGTTCATTGGCTCTCTCGCGAATGCTGAGGTTGGCTTGGAACAGGCGTTCTCGGACCTCTGGTCCGCTGCAACGATCTCGAACGGGTCGACGCTTGCAGCTGAACTAGCAGCGAAGTTCGGCTGCTGGTGGCGCGCGGTGTGGCGCATCTCGATACTGGAGTGGAAGACGCCACTGCCCTGCTCAACGGGGAATATGGCAGAATTGATGACGCCCACCTCCCTCGTCTGTGTGCGGGCACATCGCGCCGACCTGTTACTTCAGGCCTCTATTCAGCTACAGGTGCCTCTGACTGAGTTCTCAGTTGCTAAGGTAGGCGAGCCGCCGTACAATCGTTCAGCAACTTCTCGAATCCCTGCGTGCGGCTTTACGACCTCGGGCATCGCTCTGGTGGTGGGTGCCTTGCGTTGCTTGGCCTGTTTGAGCGTCGGGCCGCGCGCTTGCGGAGGAAGCTCGACTGCAACGACCGATCGGGCCCGACTACCTTTGAGCTGTGGTCGATTAATGTGAGCATCGTCTGGGCCGTCTCCGCCCCCGACGCGAACTTGACTGGAACGTTTGTTGCGTGCTCGCCCGCGGTTTCGGCTGCGATGAATATCCCGTCTTCCGAAACACGCCGCCGCGGAAAATGCCTGTGGACTTCAGTTAGTTGTGGTTAATATCCGGCGGCCATGCACCGCTGACGGAAGCCACTCCTAATCCAAGCCGAGCCTGCCCTTGGACCGTATGAGCGGGCCTTCGCCTTCCTCTGAGCCGAAGCAGTTGTCGAAGTCTTTGCACTCCCGGCAACTGGTTGCGAGGCATGTCGAGAAACCTTCAGCCTCGCAGAGCCTGCGGTAAAAGTACTTCTTCCATTTCATGTTTTTGGCGTTTCCTGCCGCCAACATCGGGAAATGCGTCGCAAGCAAACGGCTGAGCTCAGCCCGGTTAAAGAGGCCGAGGTTCTGCCAGAGATGGTCATTGCGCAGCGCCCGCCGGGCGATGATCTTGGCGAAGCGGGCGCTTACCCGGCTGCCCGGTCTGGCATGCGCCAACAGGAGGTCGCGCAGTAGTCCTTCCTCGATATCCGGTTCCCGGTCTTTCTCCTCTTCTAAGGCGAAGGCGTTGACAGGGACAGCGGGGAAGTTGCGGCACAGGACATTACGCAACTCGGCAAGCGAGAGGCCCGTAGCCTCTGTCGCAGTCGCCTCACCGACATTGATCTCTTCAAGCGCGAGAGAGAGGACACAGGCAAGCACATGCTGGTCGAATTTCGTCTCCAAATCGATCGGCCGTTCGTCGATACTGCGTGATTGTGAGTGTCGTCGCTCATCGGACCAACAGGACATTCGGAGCCCACGAGGGATGCCTGTTCCCGATCGAACGCGGTTTTGACGCAGACCTGACATGTTTCTTCCCTTCCAGTGGTTCACCGAGCCGTGGCACTTCGACCGGTAGCTACCAGCTGCCCTAGGACGGGAGAGCTTCAAAACTCATGCCAACTGCGCCGCACCCTCTCTAGAAGTAATTTCTCCATCCTGGTCAACGGCTTGAGCGACGGGCAGGAACTCGGGCCGAACATCACCATGCCGCGAATGCGACAAACCTGACAGGAAATGTCGACGGCTTGGCGCCTCCCCCGGAGCGGCCGACAAGATTGCTCCACGGCAGCAATGCAACTCACCGGGATCCAACCGCGCTGAGTGTGGTCCGATATTCGACAATGTCCGACAGGCGACATGGCAGTGTTGCAGCCAACACATTGTTCTGGAATGCATTTTCCTTTCTGGCACAGGACATGCATGGTTCCCCGCAAATGCGTCGCAGAGTGAGGAGAGGACGTCCAATGATCACGCTCACCGACAATGCTGTCGCCGCTGTGAGGACTGCGCTTCATCGATCCGCCGAACCGGTCGAGGGCTTGCGCATCATGGTTCAAGCCGGCGGCTGCGCCGGCTTCAAATACCTAATGGGCCTGGACAGTGTCGTGCACGAGGGCGATGCGATCATCGAAAGAGATGGGATCAAGGTTTTCATCGACGTACGCTCCCAACCCCTTGTGGCCGGCATGATCGTCGATTTCATCACGGAACTCGATTCCTCCGGCTTTGTCTTCGACAATCCCAACGCACGAGAGAAGTGCGGCTGCGGTAAATCCTTTGGCTGATCGCGTGAAACAGGGAGTAGGGTCATGTGGGACTACAGTGACCAGGTGAAGGAACACTTCTTCAACCCAAGGAATGCCGGCGTTCTGGAAACAGCCAATGCTGTCGGCGAGGCTGGCGCCATCTCTTGCGGCGATGCGCTTAGGTTGATGATCCACATTGATCCACTGACGGAGACGATCACTGACGCGAAATTTCAGACGTTCGGCTGCGGCTCCGCGATTGCCTCCTCGTCGGCGCTCACCGAACTCATCATCGGAAAAACCGTCGACGAAGTGCTCCGGATCACTAATCAGGACATAGTTGACTTTCTCGGTGGCCTTCCGCTGGAGAAGATGCATTGCTCAGTGATGGGTTACGAGGCACTGCAGGCTGCAATCAGTAATTTTCGTGGCGAGCAATGGGTCAATGACCATGACGAAAGCGCGCTGGTTTGCAAATGCTTCGGTGTCGACGAAACGATAATTGAACGGGCCGTCCGCATCAACAGGCTCACCACCATCGAGCAGATCTCTCACTACACAAAGGCGGGTGGCGGCTGCAGCACGTGCTTAGAATCCGTTGAGGAAGTGCTTGTCCGAATCAATGCAGCGATGGCGGCTGAAGGCCTCATTACGGCAGAACAGGCTTATGTTGTTGGCGCGACGGATATCCGCGCACTCAACAACGAGGCGAGGGCGAGCACACAATCGGAACCGGTGGTCGCATCCGGTAAGACGCCGAGAATATCGCCACTCAGAACAGCTCGCTTTCCAGCGAAACCGGGAGCTGCCAGCCATCGATTGACGCCTCTGCAGCGAATTCGCTTGATAGAAGACGCTGTCGAGGGCGTGCGCTCTCACCTGAAGGCCGACGGCGGGGATTGCGAGCTTGTGGATGTCGACGGCGACCAGGTCTACGTCCGACTCTCCGGCCGATGCGCCGACTGTCAGATCGCCTCGGCTACTATCAACAGCATGCGCCAGAAACTTCATGAGGCGACTGGGCTCGCGCTTTGCGTCATTCCTGTCAGCAGGGGATCCCACCCATGAGGCCTATCTATCTCGACAATAACGCGACGACCCGAGTCGATCCTGAAGTCGTCCAAGCGATGCTACCGTTATTTACGGATCAATTCGGCAATCCTTCGTCGATACACGATTTCGGTGCCTCCGTGGGTGCGGCGGTGAAGAAGGCACGCCTGCAATTGCAAGCGCTGATCGGTGCGGAGTTTGACCATGAGATCACCTTCACCTCAGGTGGGACGGAAAGTGACAATGCAGCGATTCTTTCGGCGCTTGAGGTGATGCCTCACCGCACGGAGATCGTGACCTCCGCGGTCGAACACCCAGCCGTGCTGACGCTATGTGCGCATCTTGAGAAGACGCGTGGCATCAAGGTGCACACTATCCCAGTGGATCGCCATGGCAGGCTAGACCTTGATGCCTACCGGGCCGCTCTCACCCCGCATGTGGCAATCGTCTCGATCATGTGGGCGAACAACGAAACCGGTACTATCTTCCCCGTGGCCGAGCTTGCTGATTTAGCTAAGGAAGTTGGCGCGCTTTTTCATACCGACGCGGTGCAGGCGGTCGGCAAGCTCCCGATGGACGTGAAGTCTGTCGCAATTGATATGTTGTCGCTGTCCGGCCACAAGGTGCACGGTCCAAAAGGGATTGGCGCACTTTATGTCAGGCGGGGTGTGCGCTTCCGCTCACTAGTGAAAGGAGGACACCAGGAACGCGACCGGCGTGCGGGCACTGAGAACACTGCCGGCATAGTCGGGTTTGGCAAGGCGGCCGAACTCGCCTTGAAATTTATGGACGATCAGAACACACGGGTAAAGTCGCTCCGCGACCGTCTGGAGAAAGGACTTCTCCAGCGCATCCCAAACGCTTTCGTTAACGGCGACCTGCTGGAGCGGCTGCCGAATACTGCAAACATCGCCTTCGAGTATATCGAAGGAGAGGGCATACTACTTCTCCTCAGTCGCGAAGGTATTGCCTGCTCCTCAGGCTCAGCCTGCTCGTCTGGCTCGCTGGAGCCGAGCCATGTCCTCAGGGCGATGAACGTCCCCTTTACCGCGGCACACGGTGCAATCCGCTTCTCCTTCTCGCGCGACAACAGCGAGGACGATGTCGACCGGGTACTGGAGGTAATGCCCGGAATCGTGGAGAAGTTGCGTGATCTTTCGCCGTTCGGGGGACGTAGAGACGAAGTTTCAAGGAACTTTGATCCGGTCTAGGCCGGAGGTGTAGAAGAGCCGATAGCAGGTCATGAGATGTCCGGTCTTTCTCAGACGATATGCCCCTGCGCGATGACGAGCATCCACCCGACGTTAGCTTCACGATGGCAGAGAAGCTGAAAATGGCCGGGTCACTCCCGACGGCCGGCGTCACCGAGATCGACACCGGCAGGGCCATGGACGCAGACGAGACCGAGGCAATTCGCGGTGCGTTTCACCGTTGGACTCACAGGAGGTAGCGGATGACATCGCAGGATTTCGACCCGGCTCACGAGCGCGGTGTCGGCGCCGTTACTCGATCGGTGCCTGCCCCGAAAATCCGGCTGATCGCCAAGCTCAGGCTTTATCAGGGAGAACCGCTTCAGGTCACCGAGTGCTTGGCCGCGCGGGCCGCCGCCCCTAGCTTCTTCGTCGCGGCGGGGGCGAAGATGCATTGCCTACCGACCGCTACCATCTCGCCCGAGTCATCGAGAAAGCCGTGAGCGTCGGCGATGTGGCGCTGGATGAGGTGGCCGCCGCGACAGCCGTCCCCGACGGCACGAGCATAGGCCTCAAGCTTGCAGCGTCGTCTGGACTCGACGCCCATGTTGTGCGGGCCGCCCGCCGGCCGACAGCAGCCAGCAAGCCGCTCGTCGGGGGCGTTGTTTTCACCTATGAATCCGGCGGCCAGGACAAAATGGGCCCTCACTGCAGCTGAGCTGGTCGAGCTCTTCGACAGCCTGTGCAGCGAGGTTGCCGGCGGAACCGGGGAAATCGGTTGAGGCCAGGGATGTCATTTATCCTCACCACCACTCCTTCCGGCATAGCAGCCGAGCGACGCGACGTAAAAGCCGTTCCCTCGTCCTTGACGGCCATGCTCCGTGAGGAAATCGCCTGCGTGAAGGCGCACGACCTCGCCCCGTGTGCGGCAAGCTCAAAATTATGCTCATTTATCCCGGAGTTCACGTGAGCATCCGGCACCGGATCACTAATGAGTTGTGGCGGCAGGGCTCCCCAGCGTGCTTGCCGATCTGGGCGCTCCGTCTCATGACGAATGTCGACTTCCATCCGGACGCAATGGTCGGCCAGCGCTGCCTGATCGTTCATGGCACCCGTGCCGTCGTCGGCAAGAGCGCCGGAGTCGGCCGTTATGTGGCCTCCTCCGACAGTGTGACACTGGTCGTCATATCCTGTGCGCCAGGAGAGCGCTGTTCGGCCCCTGTGAACTCAATGCAGCGGTCACCGAGTAGGTCCTGCGTCAACTGACGGCGGTTGACATACCCAGCCGCATTGTTACTTGCCGACCGGCCGGAGACGCGATGTCCTGGCTCGTCAACCCTGTCTCGCTCCCCGAACTGAGGCTTTCGCAGTTGCAACGTCAACTTACCACAAAATCGCCCGAGCCCACCATTGTCGATCAGGAGAGAATGCAATGAGCATCGG
Source organism: Microvirga yunnanensis (assembly GCF_025460875.1). Classification (NCBI taxonomy): domain Bacteria; kingdom Pseudomonadati; phylum Pseudomonadota; class Alphaproteobacteria; order Hyphomicrobiales; family Methylobacteriaceae; genus Microvirga; species Microvirga yunnanensis. The sequence continues at coordinate 21,632 of NZ_JAMXFI010000096.1, read as the reverse complement.
TCCCGCTAAAATCCGTCACATCGATGTTCTCGCGCAACTCGAGGATCTGTCGAATGCGGAGGAGTTCTTCGCGGTCCTTGGCGTCTCCTATGATCCGAAGGTGCTCAAAGTCTCAAGGTTCCATATTATGAAGCGTATGGGGCAATACCTCGCCGCAGAGGACTTCTCTAAAGTTCCCGACCAGGTGATCGCGGCGCGGGTGTGCGCCATATTGGAACGCGCCTACGAGGACTTCGCGAGTTCCTCACCGCTCAAGCACCGAGTCTTTAAAGTGCTTCGAGATCACGATCCGGACAAACCTACCGCTCGGAGCCGCACCTTCATCCCACTCGATTCCGTCTCGACGCTGTTCGGAAAGATATGAAGGCGACACGATTTCAATGAGACAATGTCGAGAAGCTGACAAGTTAAGTCATCACGATGGCATATTTAGAAGAAAGAAATGTGATTTCAAAGACATAGAGGAAGGCACCATGACTGGTACGAATGATGCTAGGTAAGGACTAGGTAAGGAAATGAACCCACAAGCCCGCATCCGGATAGTAGCCTAGCGAGACCGCCATGCACATCGTAGTCTGTATTAAGCAAGTACCGGACTCGGCGCAGATACGCGTCCATCCGGTGACAAACACGATCATGCGTCAGGGTGTGCCGACGATCATTAACCCTTATGACCTGTTCGCCCTTGAAGAGGCACTTAGATTGCGCGACACCCATGGCGGTGAGGTCACTGTGCTCACCATGGGGCCACCCATGGCAGAGGATGCGCTGCGCAAAGCGCTCACCTACGGGGCTGACCGCGCGGTGCTCTTGACCGATCGGTTTTTTGCCGGCTCCGACACGCTGGCGACATCCTTTGCTCTCTCCCAAGCAATCGTGAGGGTTGGCCAGGCTTTTGGTACCCCAGACATCGTCTTCACTGGCAAGCAGACTATAGACGGCGACACCGCCCAAGTCGGGCCCGGAATCGCAAAACGCCTGGACCTGCTCCAGCTCACCTATGTCGCGAAGATCGCTTCTGTTGATCCCCTCGCGCGCGAGATCGCGGTGGAGCGCCGCTCGGAAGGCGGCACGCAAATGCTGAAGAGCAGGCTGCCTTGCCTCATCACGATGCTGGAGGGCACCAATGAGATCCGCCGCGGCTCTCTCGCCGACGCTCTGCGCGCTGCGCGCAGCCAGGTCGTGAAGTGGAGTGCGGCTGACGCCGGGATCGAGGACCTCACTAAATGTGGCCTGCGCGGCTCTCCGACGGTCGTCAAGCGCGTTTTCGCCCCTCCCTCGCGGGCAGAAAAGGCAATGCAAATCGACACCACCGACAAGACGCTGCGCGACCTTGCCAACGAACTGGCCGCTACGATCCTGACCCGCCAGCCAGCGCTGGAACACGAACTGACCTTCCGCGACGGCGTGTGACGCCAAGGAGCAGACGATGTCGACTGCGAAGCGAGAAACCCCTCCTCCCGCCGCCGGCCGCGCTGGCATGAAGAAGGAACTGCCCGAGCATTTCAAGGATTACCGGCACGTCTGGGTCTTCATCGAGCGGGAGCGTGGGCAGATCCATCCTGTCTCCTTCGAACTGCTCGGCGCAGGTCGCAAACTCGCTGACAAGCTCGGCGCCCAGCTCGCGGGTGTCGTGCTCGGGCCGCCGGGAGAGGCCACCAAGCATGCCGTTGCCGAAGCTTTCGCTTACAATGCTGACCTTGTCTACGTCGTAGAGGCGCCGCTGCTGGCCGACTACCGGAACGAGCCTTTTACCAAGGCGATGGCGGATCTGGTCAATACCTACAAACCCGAGATCCTGCTCCTTGGGGCGACCACGCTTGGCAGGGATCTTGCCGGCTCTGTGGCGACGACCTTGCTGACAGGACTCACGGCCGACTGCACGGAACTCGATGTGGATACAGACGGTTCGCTGGCCGCAACGCGACCAACTTTCGGTGGTTCTTTGTTATGCACGATCTACACGCTCAACTACCGACCGCAGATGGCAACGGTGCGACCGAGGGTAATGGTCATGCCGCAGCGGGTGGACAAGCCGGTCGGGCGTATCATCAAGCACACCCTGTCGATGGCCGAGGAAGAAATCGTTACCAAAGTCCTCGGCTTCCTGTCCGATGGCCAGTCGACAACGGCAAAGCTTGCCTATGCCAACGTCGTGGTTGCCGGTGGCCTCGGTCTCGGCTCGGCGGAGAACCTGCAGCTTGTGAAAAATCTCGCGCGGGCGATCGGTGCCGAATATGGCTGCTCGCGCCCGCTGGTACAGAAGGGCTGGATGCCCGCTGATCGGCAGATCGGCCAAACCGGCAAGACTATTCGGCCAAAGCTTTACATAGCGGCCGGGATTTCCGGTGCCATCCAGCATCGGGTGGGTGTCGAGGGGGCCGATCTGATCGTGGCCATCAACACCGACCCGAACGCCCCAATCTTCGATTTCGCCCATGTCGGGGTCCTCACCGATGCGCTTCGCTTCCTGCCGGTATTGACGGACGCCTTCACCGAGCGGCTGTCGCCGCACAATCGCGGCAATCTTGCGAGCTAATGGACGCGGTCATGACCGAGCAAAAATTCGACGCCATTGTCATCGGGGCCGGCATGTCCGGCAACGCAGCAGCTTACACGATGGCAAGTCAGGGATTGAAGGTGCTGCAGTTGGAGCGCGGTGAGTATCCGGGCTCCAAGAATGTTCAGGGTGCCATCATGTATGCGGACATGCTGGAGAAAATCATCCCGAATTTTCGAGATGATGCCCCCCTCGAGCGACATCTGGTCGAGCAGCGCTTCTGGATAATGGACGACACGTCCCACACCGGAGTGCACTATCGATCAGAAGACTTCAACGAGGTCAAGCCTAACCGCTATACGATTATCCGCACCCAGTTCGACAAGTGGTTTTCGCGCAAGGTACGCGAGGCCGGCGCGACGGTTCTGTGCGAGACGACGGTGACGGAACTCGTCCGCGATACCAAGGGTAAGGTAATCGGTGTCTGCACTGACCGCGCTGGCGGAGTGGTCTTTGCGGACGTCATCGTGCTAGCAGAAGGTGTTAACGGACTGCTTGGCACGCGGGCTGGCCTTCGCGAGAGCCCGAAGCCGGAAACCGTGGCGCTTGCCGTCAAGGAAATGCATTTTCTGCCCGAAGAGGTCATTGAGCAGCGGTTTGGCCTCAAGGCCGATGAAGGCTGCGTGATTGAGGCGGCGGGGACGATCTCCCGCAGCATGGCCGGGCTCGCCTTCCTCTACACCAACAAGGAATCGGTCTCACTCGGCATCGGCTGCCTCGTCTCCGCTTTTACCTCGACCATGGAGAGTCCTTACGTCCTCCTCGATGCTTTCAGAAACCACCCTTCCATCCGGCCGCTGATCGAGGGCTCGGAGGTCAAGGAATATGCCGCGCATCTCATTCCCGAAGGCGGCTACAAGGCGATTCCGCAGCTCTTCGGCGATGGTTGGGTGGTAGTAGGCGATGCCGCGCAATTGAATAACGCCGTTCACCGCGAGGGCTCGAACCTTGCCATGACCTCCGGCCGCATCGCCGGCGAGGCAATCGTCCAACTCAAAAGCCGCATGGATCCAATGACCAAGCAGAATCTTGCCCTCTACAAAACTATGCTGGACGAGTCCTTCGTAGTCAAAGACCTAATCAAATACAAAGACATGCCAGCTCTGCTCCATACCAATTCCCGCAATTTCTTCATGACCTACCCACAGCTGATGTCGAAGGCCGCACAGAACTTCATGCGGGTCGATGGCACCCCGAAACTCGAGAAGGAAAGGGCGACTATTGCTGACTTCATCAGGGCACGGTCGCGCTGGGGTCTGGTCAGCGACGCAGTCCGCCTAGCATTCGCCTGGCGTTGACGGAGAGACGAGATGACGACTATAGTGACGAAGTTACGCGTCGAGGACAAGCTTTATCAGAACCGTTATCTGGTTGACTCAGGGCGCCCCCATATCAAAGTGAGACCGCACGAGAGGCCTAGCGCGACCCTACTGGCGCTCACCCGCGTCTGCCCGGCCAAATGCTATGAGTTGAACGACAGGGGCCAAGTGGAGATTGCCGCCGACGGTTGTATGGAGTGCGGCACCTGCCGGATACTCTGCGAGGCCAGCGGTGAAATTACGTGGAATTATCCGCGTGGCGGCTTCGGCGTCCTCTTCAAGTTCGGATGACTGGTGTACGTATTGTTTCAAGAGCGTGAACCGGGAGACACCCGCAATTGCGATGAAACACCGCGCAAAAATTTGCTAAGAGCGCTCTCCCCGTATAAGAACTGTCTCCTAATCTAAGATGGGCGCCAGAAGATCATGTTCTTGTAACTCACAATCCAAATGGTACTTAGGGGGACCATCCTAGATAAGCCCTGAAGGATTTCCATCACCCACATGCTGCGGGATCGGGTCTATGAAGTAGGACCGCGGAACACCCGGCCTGAACCAACGATCAAAGCCATGTACAAAGCAGATCAATTGCTCACGGGAATCTACGAGATATCGGAGGTCCTAACTGCCCCAAACCGGCTGGAGATCACGCTCGCCAATGTCGTGGGAATCCTCCCCTCGTTTCTACGAATGCGTCACGGAGCAATCCTCGTCGTGGATGCTGAAGGAGAGACAGAGATTGCCGCTACTGCTGGCAATACCCACTCGCTTCAATCAGGCACTCGTTACGTCATACCGCAGGCTGTAGTCAACGAAATCGTCGCTACGGGGACGCCGCTCGTCATCCAGGATGTCCGCAAGTCCGAACTATTTCAGGTCGACTTTCAATCGTCTTCAAGCGGGGAGCCCCTTGCAATTACCTTCATCGGCGTTCCGATAAAGGCTGAGCACAAGATCCTTGGGACATTGTCGATCGACCGCGTCGCGGATGGCACCACCAGCGTCCGTGATGACGAGGAAGTAGGCTTCTTGACCATGGTCGCCAACCTAATCGGGCGGACCATCCGACTCCATCGCACCCTGAGCATGGATGGGCAGCGGCTTACCGGAGAGACACGAACACCAGAGAAAGCACTCGACAAGGAAAGGACCGTGCCCGCCCGGCTTCATCGTGCCAAACTCGACTGGATTATCGGTGAAAGTCCCGCAGTCAAGCAGGTGCTCGAAACCGTTTCGGTAGTAGCACAGACGAATACCAGTGTGCTTCTGCGGGGTGAAAGCGGCACCGGGAAGGAATTCTTCGCACAGGCCATCCATAAGCTTTCACCGCGGGCGAATAAGGCTTTCGTCAAATTGAACTGCGCTGCACTGCCTGAAACTATTCTGGAATCGGAGCTATTCGGGCATGAAAAAGGTGCCTTCACCGGGGCTATCTCGCAACGCGCCGGCCGTTTCGAGTTAGCGAACGGTGGAACCCTGCTTCTTGATGAAATCGGCGAGATTTCGCCTGCCTTTCAAGCCAAGCTGTTGCGCGTCTTGCAGGAAGGTGAGTTGGAGCGAGTCGGCGGCACCAGGACGCTAAAGGTCGACGTCCGGCTCATATGCGCCACCAATAAGGACCTTGAGACAGCTGTCGTGAACGGGGAGTTTAGGGCCGACCTCTATTACCGAATTAATGTGGTGCCGATTGTCCTACCACCGCTTCGAGAGCGCCCCGGCGATATTCCACGCCTCGCGAGAGCCTTCCTCGACCGGTTCAACAGGGAGAATCATCGCGAGCTCGCCTTCGCGGCGTCGGCGCTCGACCTGGTCTCGCAATGCTACTTCCCTGGCAACGTCCGCGAACTGGAGAACTGTGTGAGAAGGACGGCTACACTTGCGCATTCGAGGACGATCACTCCGTCGGATTTCGCCTGCCAGAACAGCCAGTGCCTTTCTTCACTCATCTGGAAAGGACCTAACCGTTGGAATGGCGGCAGAGCCATCAACGAGCTCGCCCACGGCACCATTATGCCGGCTGGATTGCCGTTGCCGGTTAAGCGAACTGGCGCTACGGAGGGCGATGTGCCGGCCGATGATGCTTGCGGACCGGACGGTCTCGCTCGCCCGATAGTGGGCTCGCGCCTTACGGAACGCGACCGGCTAATCGACGCAATGGAGAAGGCCGGTTGGGTTCAGGCCAAGGCGGCGCGTATTCTCGGCCTCACGCCGCGGCAAGTCAGCTATGCTCTGCGCCGGCAGCAGATCGAGGTGAAGAAGTTCTAAACGTCCTGGTGACGTCAGACGCCAGACTGGAGATGCACCTAATGGGATGGTCCGGCCGTGCTCCTGCCCCGCTTGTTCGTAAGCTGTGGGGCTTTAAGCCACGCAAGGGGCACGTCCCATGTCACGGTCTTCTTCCTCTTCCGCCATTGCCACGCTCGGTGTCGATCTGGGCAAGAACAGCTTTCACCTCGTCGGCCAGGATGAGCGCGGTTCCATCGTGCTGCGGATCAAGCTCTCCCGCGCCCAGCTCACGCCGCGCCTGGCCAATATCCCGCCGTGCCTGATCGGCATGGAGGCCTGTGCCGGGGCTCACCACATCGGCCGCCTGCTCCAGGCACTGGGTCACGAGGTACGCCTGATCCCTGCTCAATACGTCAAACCCTTCCTCAAGGGGCACAAGAATGACTACCGTGATGCCGAAGCCATCGCAGAGGCGGTGCAACGGCCCACCATGTCGTTCGTGGCGATCAAGACGCCGGACCAGATGGATCTGCTTGCCCTGCACCGCGTGCGCTCGCGCCTGGTCAGCAAGCGCACGGGCGTCACCAACCAGATCCGGGGCTTCCTGCTCGAGCGCGGTATCACCGTACGCCAGGGGCTTGCGCCCTTGCGTCAGGCCCTGCCAGGCATCCTGGCTTCGTCCTCTGATGCCCTGTCGCTGCGCATCGTTCATCTCATCGCCGATCTGGCTGAGGATTGGCGTCAGCTCGACGAGCGCATTGCCGCGGCCTCGGCCGAGATCGAGGCGCTGGCCGCCCAAGACGAGCACTGCCAACGCCTAATGAGCGTGCTAGGTGTCGGGCCGATCATCTCCAGTGCCGTGGTGGCGGCGATCGGCACCGGGGCCGGGTTCAAGCAGGGGCGGGACTTCGGCGCCTGGCTCGGGCTGGTGCCCAAGCAGGAGTCGACCGGCGACCGCACCATCCTGGGCAAGATCTCCAAACGCGGCAACAAGTACCTGCGGACGCTGTTCGTGCAGGTAGCCCACATTGTTCTGGTGCGCCGCCCCCACGGAGCGAAGCTCGGCCTGTGGCCCTGGATAGAGGCTGCGGGACGGCGGCTGCATCGCAACATGCTGGTGATTGCGCTCGCCAACAAGCTCGCCCGCATCGCCTGGGCGGTGCTGGCCCGCGGACATGCCTACCAGCCGAGGAGTGCTTCCCATGCCGTCTGAGGTGATCTTGCCCGTGAGCCTTTCCGGAACGGGTTCGCATGAACCATCAACCCTGAGGGTCGAACGATGACAGCCTTCCGACAACCGGCAGTTTCCCGCCGAGGTTTGCGAGAGGATGAAGGAGATGGACGAACGGTCTGCCCGGCGCAACCACAGGACTGGGTGCCATGATGGCCCATTGAGGTCTTGCAGCTAGCGAGTCTTGGATGCGCGCGGATACCCATGCTGGCCCGGAGCTGAGGCTCCACACCGAGGCCGAATACATTGATGCAGCTCTCACGTTTGTCACTCTGCCAACATCTTGCGACGCACGGCCGGACCATACATTGTGGCATTGGAGGTGCCTGAGACACCGGGCCTATCGCAATCCGATTCGCCTGTACATTGTCGAGATCCTGACGAAATGGTGTCGGAGCAAACCAGCAGAATCGGACATGAAAAGCTAACACACTGAACTAAATCCGCTTTTGAACTGGCGTGGCTCTTGCGTGCTGAACTGTCACGTTCACCCAAAACGGAGCCGTTTGATGTCCGTACCGCCGATTTCGCTTGAAAGCCTGACCAGCACGACATCGTTCGACCAATTGTTGACAAACGCAGTATCCATTGGCTGCGCACCTTCACCCTGTGGCTCGTCCGAAAAGCCGGACGACGTGAATCCAGCTATCTGGGAGAAGATCAAGGATCACCCCTGCTTTTCAGAAGAGGCGCACCACTATTTCGCACGCATGCACGTCTCCGTCGCGCCAGCCTGTAATATCCAATGCAATTACTGCAATCGCAAGTATGACTGCGCCAATGAAAGCCGGCCTGGGGTCGTCTCGGAAAGACTGACGCCAGACCAAGCGTTACGCAAGGTGATCGCGGTCGCCAACGAAGTGCCTCAGCTTTCCGTTCTCGGCGTCGCCGGACCCGGCGATGCCTGTTACGACTGGAAGAGGACAAAGGCCACCTTGGGGCTGGTCGCAAGGGAACTTCCCGACATCAAGATGTGCATCTCCACCAATGGGCTCGCGCTGCCGGATCATGTCGCCGAGCTTGCCGACATGAATGTCGATCACGTGACGATCACCATCAACATGGTCGACCCGGACGTCGGAGCAAAGATATATCCGTGGATATTTTACGACCACCGTCGCTACACCGGCATCGAAGCTTCCCGGATCCTGCACGAGCGGCAGATGCTTGGCCTGGAGATGCTGACGGCGCGTGGTATCCTTACCAAGATCAACTCGGTTATGATCCCCAGCGTCAACGACGAGCACCTGATCGAGGTGAACAAGTGGGTCAAGGAGCGTGGCGCGTTCCTGCACAACGTCATGCCGTTGATTTCCGACCAAGCGCACGGGACGTATTACGGCTTGGCCGGGCAGCGCGGCCCGAATGTGATGGAGCTGAAGGCCCTTCAAGACCGTCTGGAAGGGGGCGCCAAGTTGATGCGCCATTGCCGGCAGTGTCGGGCCGATGCCGTCGGCCTGCTCGGCTCCGATCGCGGACAGGAATTCACGCTTAGCGAGATTCCCAGCGAGGTCACTTACAACGGCAAGCGCGGGGCGTACCGCGAGGTGGTCGCCGGGGAGCGCGGAGCACACGTCGCGGCCAAGGTAGCGGCGGCCGCTGCAGTCAAGGCAGCGGGCTCCCGAAAGTCGCTTCTCGTGGCAGTGGCAACTAAAGGAGGCGGCCGCGTCAACGAACACTTCGGGCATTCAAAGGAACTCCAGATTTATCAGGCCTCACCGGAGGGAATCAAGCTCGTCGGGCATCGCAAGATTGCACAATATTGCCACGGCGGCTGGGGCGAGGACACAACTCTCGACGACGTCATCGCTGCGCTTGAAGGCATAGACATCGTGCTGTGCGCTAAGATCGGAGATTGCCCCAAGGATCAGCTCACGGCGGCCGGAATTCGAGCAACGGACGCTTACGGCTATGACTACATCGAGACCGCGATCAGCGCACTTTACATCGCTGAACTCGGTGTAGAGCCACTGGCGGCGATTGCCTGAGCCGTCTCATACCATCCGAAATAGGAGAAAAGAATGGCCTTTAAGATCATCGCATCCCAGTGCACTCAGTGCGGTGCCTGCGAATTCGAATGTCCATCCGCCGCGATCAAGTTCAAGGGTGATACCTACGTGATCGATCCAGACAAGTGCACCGAATGTAAGGGGGCATTCGATATACAGCAATGCGCCTCGGTATGTCCGGTGCCGAAGACCTGCGTTGCCAGCGGATCATCAAATTGACTACTAGCACGGCTAGGGTCATCTCCTAAGGATGACCTTAAACCTCCCTATTGGCAACCTGCAGCCGCCAGAAAGGAACGGCCATGGACCTCGGACGCGAACAGGAGGTCGAAATCCGCAAGCCCCCAGAATTTGGGCTGGGTGAGCGGGTTCGTGCCAGGATCCACATAAAGAATGACGGCACTTATCCTGGTAGAGAGATCGGCGAACACCTAGTGCGGAAGGGCGACGAGGGCTATGTGCGCGATATCGGCACCTTCCTCCAGCAGTTCTACATTTATGCGGTCGAATGGGTCGGTCGCGGTACCGTCGTCGGCATGCGTGCCCGTGAACTAATAAGTCTCAGTAAAGGCCCCCTGACAGCGCCGAAGTTACTGCAGGGTCGAGCGAAGGAACAGCCAGATGAAGATCATGATCCGTAGATCCAGCGCCGGCTTGTCGGCGTACGTTCCCAGGAAAGATCTCGAGGAGCCGATCATCAAGGTTGAAAATGAAAACCTGTGGGGCGGGACCGTAACGCTCAGGAACGGCTGGCGATTTGTCCTGCCCGACCTCCCTCAGGAGACGCGTCTGCCGATCACCGTCGAGGCGAGGAAGATTTCAGATCAGGACTGATGCTGTGGGTTGACAGGACGAAAACGGTAAGATGATACGAGCATGAAAACGATACTGACCTCTGGCCATCTCTTTCTCATTAGGAACCGTGATGCCGGGCAGTCACCCGACCTTGTATCGATGGAAACAGAAGTACGGCGGCCTCACCCTCGACAAGGAGATGCTTTCAGAGGCCATCCGCCCAAAACTATGACGCCTGCTCGGGGCCGGGAGATCGTCGACTTCGTGCGGACTGTCTTTCGGGTGTCGATCCGCCGGGCCTGCCGGGCTGTGCCGGCGCCGCGCTCGACGTATCACTACCGCTCCCGCCGCCCCCAGCAGGCTGCTCTCCGCAAACGCATCCGCGGGGTCGCTGAAGCGCGCGTGCGCTACGGCTACCGCCGGATCTGGATCGTGCTCCGGCGCGAAGGCTGGCCGATCAATGCCAAGCGCGTCTACCGGCTCTACAAGCTCGAGGGATTACCATGCGCCACAAACCACCCCGGCGACGGGTTGCGGCCAAGATCCGCGAGGACCACTCACCGGCTACCGCCCCCAATTAAGTCTGGGCGATGGACTGGATGTACGATCAGCTCTTCGACGGGCGGCGCATCTGGGTCCTGACGATGCTCGACACCTGGAGCCGGATCTGTCCCGTGCTTCGGGTGTGCCGGATCGCCACCCCATGGGAGGTGATCTCAGCCCTGGACGAGGCGGTGCGGCGGTTTGGGAAGCCCAAAACTATCCGGGTTGATCAGGACTGCCAGTTCACCTCGCGCGAGCTCGACCTGTGGGCCTATTCGCATGGGGTGGCGCTCGACTTCAGCCGGCCCGGCAAGCCGACCGATAACGCCTACATCGAATCCTTCAATGCCCGGGTTCGGGCGGAATGCCTGAATCAGAATTGGTTCAGGGATCTGGACGACGCGCGCCGGAAGGTGGAGGATTGGCGGGTTGATTACAACGAAGTGAGACCGCATAGCGCAATCGGTGATAGGCCACCGATGGCTTTGCTCCACCAGGCCTTAGGCGCGCCTGAGGCTGTTCCAGGACCGTAGATTCTCCCACGATCCGGTCCAACTTCGGGGATGCAGCGTTCCATCAAAACAATCAATTTTACCACTCTTTTGGAATGTTGCATAGACAGCAGCACCTGGCGCGCACCGAACGGGCCACTGCTTCCGTCGCGTGACGGGTGACCCAAAAAGGGCCTGACAAGAGGAAGACTTCGCAAGCACTCTGAGGTGCGATGGAGACTATGCCGGGAACATGAGTTGCAACTAGTCAATTCTATGCAACCAGGAGCCCTTGATCAGGCACCCAAACGCGATGAGGGGCAATTTTCGCGACGCGGCTCCGTTGAGTGATGGCGCCGTGTCCGCGTTGAAACGTGTGATAGGAAGGAACATGAGGGCAGACCAACTTACGAAGCAAATCAACGCCAACATTGAGAATCGTACTGAGTCGTCCCACCGGGCGACTTCGGCTGCAGCTATATCGGAAAGCGGCGCGATAACTACCGCCACAGAAATGCCCCCGCTCGGCCTCGATTTGCTGGGTTTGCGTTACTCGACCGCCGTCCCGCGCGGCGGAGGCTGGGGCGGCCGTCGAGTACAGCATCCCCCTCCTGTGCTATGGCACAGCGGCTGGCGGCCTCCTCGGCGACAAATGGCTTGACGGACCGGAACCGCCGGAGCAACTGGAGAATCGTTCGTTGGCGAAGTACGGCATCATCGACGACCTCGGCGGCTGGGACCTGTTCCAGGCCTTTTTGACGATGCTACACCAGGTCGCGGATCCTCATGGGACCGACGCCGTCACGGTCGCTAGCGCTGCGATGCTCGAGCGACCAGGCGTGGCGACTGTCATCATCGGTACGCGACCGCTCTCATCTGGTCTCGAACGTCGCCATCTCTGGCCTCGCCCTGACCGCCGAGGACGTCGACCTTATCACCGAAGCGCTGGCGGAAGCGAGGGAGCCTGAAGGCAATGTCTAGGGGCTGGAGCGCGACGACCAGAACGGCAGTCGCGCCCGCGAATTGTGGTTAACTTGAAGCCCGGTACACGGATGTAAGTTGGAGAAAGTTGAATGAGAAAAGCCTCACCTTCTAAGCTAATGTTCGGCATCTTCGATCATTTGGACGAGAACGGCAGCGCCATTGCACAACAATACGCCGACCGCCTCAGGCTGGCAGAAGCTTGTGACGGACTCGGCTTTTACGCTTACCATCTAGCGGAGCATCATTGTTCGCCACATGGTAGGGCCCCGTCGCCGAATCTGTTCTTGTCGAGCGTCGCACAGCGTACCCGGCAGATTCGCGTCGGCCCACTGGTCATGCTGCTTAGCCTTCATCATCCGCTACGTGCATTTGAGGAGATCTGCATGCTCGACCAATTGAGTGGTGGCAGGGTCGAGATGGGTATAGGGCGCGGCTCTCTTCCGACCGAGTTAAGTTACTTCGGGATAGGTGCGGACGCGGTGCCAGAACGCTATCTTGAAGCGAGCAAAATTCTAACGGAGGCGATGAGGGGCGGCACCCTTTGCTATCAGGGTCACCATTTTCAGCTAGACAACGTCCCGTTGACACTGAGGCCTCATCAACGCCCGCACCCGCCGATATGGATCGCCACCAACCGACCAGAGTCTGCGCGCTGGGCCGCTTCAAACGGCGCAAATATTGCATGTGTAGGACCCGCGTCGTTTGTTCGCAAGATTACTGAAGCATATCGTGCCGAGGGAGGACTCAATACGGGCATGGACGGCCAGCCACCATTTCTTGGATTGCTTCGCATGATTGTTGTCGGGCAGTCTGAAAACCATGCATACTCGCTGGCGGCTCCTGCTTTCGGACGATGGCTTGAAAACTTCAAATTCCTGTACCACCGCAACGCAATTCCCGTTCCACCAAATCTGCCCCCGACCTTCGAGGCCGCAATCGAGAGCGAATTGTGCGTGGTAGGAACGGCGGCTTCTGTGCGACAGGCTCTGTTTGATCAGTTGGAAGAGGCGGGAGCCAACTATCTTCTTTGCCAGGTCGCGTTTGGCGATCTGCCCTTCGACATCTCACTTTTAGCAGCAATGACCATCAAATCCGAATTGATGGACCGAACTGCATGAGTGCGATCATCCCCGAAGAGGCTATCTAGAAAGGCCGTTTCTTCGCCTTGTCGCATGGATCGGCAGGATCCGTACCCGAAGTCGGATACGATAGGAGATCGTCCTCCTTTTCTTGCTCTCGGATGTGTACCTTGCCGTTCACAGACAATGCAACTCGCTAGAGCATCGGACCGGAAACCTGACTCCTGGGCTTCTGTACGAGACCGATCTGTGATTCACTTGCTGGAACGGGAGGTGGATCATGGGTCGCTGCTATTCTCTCGATCTGCGGGTGCGGGTGGCTGGCTTTGTCGAGGCGGGCTATTCCTGCCGGGCAGCCGCCGAGCACTTTGCCGTCAGCGAGAGCTTCGCCCTCACGCTGGTGCGGCGCACGCGGGACACCGGTTCGCCGGCGCCGGCCCGTCAGGGCCGGCAGCGAGCACGGATGCCGATTCCTCCGGACGTCGGCGCAGCCATCGTTTCCTACTTGCGGAATGGCCGCCCGACCTCACCGTGTCGCCGGCTGTTTCTTCGCACATTGGCGCCCCTTGTCGGCTTCGCCTCCGGCTATGCCATCACGATGGTCGCCAAGATGGCGCTCGAGCGTGCCGGGATCAGCGGCTACGCCCACCAAGGGGCCCATATCTTCCGCCACAGCCTTGCCACCGAGCTTCTCCGCTCCGGCGCGACATTGGCGGAGATTGGCCAATTGCTTCGGCATGAGAGCCACGACACGACGCGCATCTACGCGATGGTGGACATCGAGACGCTTCGGACACTAAGCCTTCCCGGGCCGGGAGCTGTGCAATGACCCGTCTACGGTCCGCACTTGAGCAGTATCTGAGCATGCGCCAGGGCCTCGGCTACAAGTACGAGCATCAGGCGCGGCGGCTTGCCGACTTTGTCTCCTTCATGGAGCGCCACAAAGCCGCAACCATCACCACAAAGCTGGCCGTAGCCTGGGCGACCCTGCCAGCCGATCGACACGCATCTTGGACCTTGCGCTTGACCGATGTGCGCGGCTTCGCGCCATCTCGCGAACATCAATCCCGAGACGGAGGTGCCGCCTGTGGGGATCTTGCCGCCCCTGAAGCGCGCCAAACCCTATGTCTATAGTGAGGTGGAGATCGACGCGCTCTTGACGGCGGCGCTGGCCCTGCCGCCGGCAAACGGTCTACGACGATGGACCTATTACTATCTGTTCGGGTTGATCGCGGTGACAGGCATCCGTCTGTCCGAGGCGATCGGGCTTTGCCGCGATGGTGCCGACCTGGACGAGGGCGTGCTGACAATCCGGCAGAGCAAGTTCGGCAAGTCGCGCCTTGTGCCCTTGCATGCGACAACTTGCGCGGCTCTCCGCAGCTACGCCCAGCGGCGGGAGGCTCATCTTGGATCGGACTGCGGGTCGCACTTCTTTGTGGCCGAGCGCGGCGGCCGCTTGCTCCACCAATATGTCCATCGTGCCTTCTGGCGTTTGTCGCGTGAGATTGGATTACGATGTGCGGGCGATCGCACGGGGCCTCGCGTGCACGATTTTCGGCATCGTTTCGCGATCCGGACGCTTTTCGGCTGGCATCGCGAGGGGTTCGATGTCGAGCAGCGGCTCCCGATGCTCTCCACCTACCTCGGTCACGCCTGCGTGCGCGACACCTATAGGTACCTGTCGGCCTGTCCGGAGTTGATGGAAGCGGCAGCACGGCGCCCCGACCAGCGGTGGGAGGCCAAGCCATGAAGCAGAGCTGCAATGTCGCTCCCCTAATCGAGCGCTACTTCACCGGACGGCTCATGCGCCAGCGCAACGTCATTGCCAACACGATCGCATCGTACAGAGTCACGTTCCGGCTGCTGTTCAAGTTTGCACAGGTGCGGCTCCGTATGCCGCCGTCCGCGTTGGCCATCGATGATCTTGATGCACCGGTCATGAGCGCGTTTCTCGCTGATCTCGAGACGAAGCGAGGCGCCAGCGCGAGGACGCGCAATCTGCGCTTGACGGCCATTCGTTCCTTTTTACGGTTCGTGTCCTTCGAGGAGCCGGCGCGTATGCGCCCAACACGCTGCCTCAGTCGCCGGGCCGATCGCACGACCCGGTTCATACAGGTCCGAAGCCGGAATAGGCGTCCGCCTGCAGAAAGCCACTATAGCTCTTCAGGAACGATTGCGGGTGCTCACCCTTGCGATCGGGCGAGTAGAAATACACGGCCGCCGACGGATCCGCCCCGGCAATGGGCGGTCATTACGCACCACGGTCCAGAGCCGGCCGGCCTTCGCATTGCCTTTGGCCAGCACCGGCACCGGTGTGTCGTCGGCGTGCAGCCGCTCAGCCATTATTACTTGGTCGGCGATTAGCGCACTCAAAGGTTGGGGTGCGACCGTAACAGCGCCCATCCAATCACACAGGGTGAAAACACAGCCGCGACTTGTATCTGTGAGAGTATGCCAAAGACGTGGCGCTGGACTTCTCCCGCCCCGGCAAGCCCACCGACAATGCTTATATTGACGCCTTCAACGGCCGCTTTCGGGCCGAGTGCCTGAACCTGCACTGGTTCCTGACGCTTGCCGACGCCCACGAAAAGATGGAGGATTGGCGCAGATACTACAACCTGCATCACAACACCCATCTGTCTATGTCATTGATGGAAAGAGAGGTTGTTGATCGGGATGCGGCCCGTGGGGTATTTTGCCGAGCGCTCCACTCGTTGGCCAACCTCGTTCGCCGCTGATCCATCAAGATCGGCGCGGCTGAAGATCCAGGGACCATCCGCATGCGGATGGATGGCGGTAATCTCACCACGCTCGGCGGCCAGCCTGAGTCCCATCATTGGGTCGGCGCCAGATCACATCGCCGTTGGGCTGCCGGGCCGGCAGATCGAACCCGTGCTCGTGGAACCACAGCAGAGCCTGGCGGGCGCTGCCCAATTCCGCCACCCTGTCGAACACCAGCACGATCGCGTCCTGCACCCGCTGGTCCAGATCCTTCTCCCAGCGGTCGCCAGCCTTTACGAACCCGACCGGCGCCGTGACGAGGAGTTCACCGCGTTTGGCTTTCTCGTAGCGCGCCGTGAGCGAGCGCTGACGCAGGAGATCGAGTTCATACTCATTGAGGGAACCCTTGAGCCCGAGCAGCAACCGATCGTTGCCCTGCCGCGGGGCATAGACCGTCTCCTGGTCAATCAGCACCGTGTCGACCACGCGGCACATCTCGATCAGTTGCTGCCAAACGCGGCTGTTGCGGGCAAAGCGTGACACCTCGCGGGCGGCCACGGCGCCGACTTTGCCGAGGCAGACTTCGGCCACCATGCGCTCGAAGCCGGCGCGGGCGGTGGTGCCGGCCGCTGGCCGCCCGAGGTCGTCGTCGACGGTTTCGATTTGCGCCCAGCCCAGCATGGTCAGCCGATCCCGCATGGCGTACTGGAGGGTGCTGCTCTCGCGATTATGCAGAACCTGATGAGCGGAGGACTGGCGAACATGGAGGATCGCCTTGCGCTCCAGATGGTGGGGCTGGATCTTGTCAGTCATGATCGCGCTCCTCTGCCTGTCCCGGACGGCCGTCGCGGACGTGTTCGAGGATCAGGCGAACCATCAGGTTCGTCAGCGCCTGCTGCGTCTCCGCAGGCAGGGTCTGCCAGTCTGGCATCCGCGGCTGGCCGCCGTCGCTTGGCTGGGCAAACAGGTCGAACTGCTCTGGTCTGGACCGAAGGATATGATGAGGGCTGCTCTGGCGTCGCATGGGCCTCTCCCCGATTCCCGTCGTGAGAGATCCAGTTTGCCGCCGCAGCCATAGGAGTCGACGGTGCTCGCTTCAACACATCAGCCAGCAGCGCCATCAAAGCCTGGATTGCGGCGATCTCCACCTGAGGAGCGAGCTCAACTCGCATCGGCGCGCACACGGCTCGATCGAGCATCCAGAGAGGGAGTTCCAATCTGCGGGACGGATCACCCTCGTGGCGGCAGCGAACACAATCGCCAGCGGCCTTCTCGACGATCTCATCAAGCTGGACGATGCACCCGGCCCAGGGATGCCACGGATACAGAACCTCGCGCTCTTCGGTCCTGTGGGCGTTCCGTCGTCGCTTTGTACAATGAGGATCGGCCACATGGGGCGCTTGGGCATAAGCCGCCGATCTCACTGCTGAATCACGGCAGAACAGCCAGCCTGCCGCCGTGAGAAAGGCCGGAAATCTCTAGCCTCCGGCGATCCGAAGGAGGGGCCCGGCCCAGTCCACGAATCCCTCGACCGTCTGCGGAACTCGGACGGGATTGCATCTGACGCTCTCGCTCCTCTGCCCAAATTTGCCGAGAAACAAGACAAAGAGCTGTGCGATCCGTCGAGAGATGGAACGGGCACCAACTCCCGCCCGCCGGATGGCGACGACTGGAATGACATCCAAGAGGAGGTGATAGCCGTAACGGCAGGACTGAAACATGTGGCCGATGCACTGGTCGCGTCCTCTCCATTAGATCCGAAGGGTCTCAGCGACCATGATCGCTGCCGTATCCTCGAAGAAATGCGCCGCCGTGGCTGGGCGGTTGCTGCTTATGACGTCAGCGACGTCGAGGCTCTATCAGCGACGAGGTCGATCGGGCTCCTACCGACGAAGCGATCCGAACCTGGTTGAACGAAAACCAGGAAGAGCTTCAGCACGGCATGTGTGCGGCCATGCACGAGGCAGTCAACGCCGAGTGGAACCGGACTGAGGACTGAGTCCTAAGTGGTGCATCCGGTAGGTCATGCGGCCCTCGGCAGGAGGGCGACGCCGGGGGAGCGGCGGGGCCGATGGCGGCGCCGCTGAGCCCAGACGAAGGGATGGCGGTGTGCATTCCAGTAGATCGTCGAGCGGCGGATCGCATCGACGATCTCGTCCCAGGTCTCAAAGCGCCGGCCCGCCAACGCCAGCGAGCGCAGGATCTTCCACCACGGCTCGATCAGGTTGAGATAAGCCGCGTATTTGGGCTGGAACACCATCTCCCAGCGCGGATGCGCCACCAGAAACAGCAGCACGTCCGTGGTGCGATGCGAACTCAGGTTTTCCATGATCGCGTAGACCCGCTTGGTCGTGCGCGGGATCCAGGTCTCAGCGTGCTCCAGGAAGTCGACCCAGTGCGCGCCGCGACCAGGATAGGGATGCGTGAAGGCCTCGCCCGTGGCCGGGCAAAAGGCCCCAAAGATGTAGCCCTTGGCGCGCCGACCATAGTCGATCTCCAGCTTCGCCCGTTCGGCCGGTCGCGTTCGGCTCTGCACCAGCGCATGGCCTGCATAACTCTTGGCGCTCACCGGTCCCATCTCGTCCAGGCAGATCACACAACTGCCCGCAGGAGGCACCGTGTAGAGGGTTTCGATCGCCCCCTTTTTTTCGCGAATTCCGGATCGACCCGCTCGCCGAACCAGGTCTCATGCCGGCTCCAGCGCAGGCCCTCGTGGAGCAGGATCTCGTCAATGCGACTACGCTGCACCGTGATCCCCTTATGCTCGTGCAGGTAGGCGGCCAGTCGATCCAAGGTCCAGGCGGCAAACGGCAGCCCGAGCGTCTCTGGCTTGGCCAGCGCACTCGCAATCACGGTGGCGGTTTGCTCAGGCGGATAGGTGGGCGGGCGTCCGGAGCGATGCCGATCCTTGAGAGCCTCCACTCCCTCTGCATTGAAGCGGTGGATGCGCTTGCGCACCGTCTCGGCATCCAGGCCCAGACGAGAGGCAATGGCAGATGCGCTTTCCCCGTGACGGGCGCGCCAGATGATTTGAGCCCGTTGCACCATCTGAGCCGGAGCGGTGTGCGCGTGAGCCAACGTCTGGACCCGTGCACACTCCTCAACGGTCAAATCCCGTAAGCAGATCGGTGTCATAGGTCACCTCCCGCCAGCAAGCCGCGATTATACCCCCTGAACATGCCGGATGCACCACTTAGCCCAGAAAGAAGCCACAGCCTGACGTCGGCCAAGCCGCCCCTCGCACCGAGAAAGACATTTTCCCGCGCCGATTTCGTTTGCCCCCTTCAACGAAGATTCCGGACCATGGCTTATCCCCCGATTGCAATTGCGAACACGCTGATCGCCCGTCATGCCGCCTCGGGCGGTATCACGCACAAGCAAATCCAGACGCTCTGCTATCTGCTCTATGGATGGTCGATCCCGATCCTGGGAAAGCCGCTCCACCCTGAGCGGCTTGCGTTGGATGATCGATGCTGGCGTGTGAGGGCGCGGGCCCGCCGCTCACTGTGGCCTCGGGCTGCTTGCACGTGGCGCACCACCGGCTTGAACTCCCACACCTGATCCGGCTCGAAGCCGACATGCTGCTTCTTCCCCCGGTAAAACCTCTGCTCCGAGATGCCTAGCGGCGGAGCATCAGGTCCAACCGCAGGGAAACCAATGTGTTACTTACCAGCACGCAAAGGTCTTGTGAGATGATGACCAAGCCCTACGGCGTGTTTCCGAGGAATGGCCGTAAGCCATTCCTCGTTCTATCGACCTACCATGCTCTGCTTTGATTATAGCGCAGAACCGCGGGCTTCTGCCCGCCGTTCAGGACCTCGGCCACGCGAGCCTGGTCCGACGGAGGCCAGAGCCACCTCGAACATCTCCTTGATCGGCTTTCCGATATCGAACAGAAACTTACCGGTGAGGACCTGAAGTTCCTTGGCGTGGTCAAAAGCCATGTCGACACGTTGCCGGGCATATTTTGACTGCAATTCAACCATTTGCGACGGCGTCCTTGCGGCAGCTAGAGCCTGTAGATGAGAGAGATCGGCATCGCTCTCGGCCTGTAGGGCTGTGATCGATCGTAGTGATAGTTCGTTGCCTGCTCGAGCCGTAGTCTCAAAAAGTTTTGTCATGACCTCTTGAGCTTCGTGAGCGCCTGAGGCAAATTTTGAAACACTGCCTGCCAGCCGTTCGCTTCCATTCCCGACAGCACGATCATGATCGCTCGCTTTGGCAGAATCTATGGTTCGGTTGTCAATCGTTTCCGTGGAGCTGTCTGTAGTCTTGGCCATGGTGTTCTCCAATGGAAAAGTGCAAGGGGCAAAAAACCTTCGTTTGGTTGCTTTCCCTTGGGTCTTGCTTCGTTTTGGCCGGCGCGTACGCCAACCCGCTAAATATTTGTTCTCTCTGGACTGCTTATTCTTGTGTTTAATCTCTGAATGACTCTCCCCCAACTCGTAACCCCAATGCCCAACAGGCTTCTGTCACGTAATGTCGTTCGCTTCTCGAAGTCTCACTCCTCGGCTGGGATCGGAAGAATCCCGATAAGATGAGCCAAAACGCTGCAAATGCGGCCGCCCCGCGATCATTACGTGCATCTCAATGATCGGTTCGCCAAGGGCGGGACCGCTCTCGTGCTCCTTTGTTTCAATTGACAACACTCTTGGCCTGACGAACTAGGTATAAGCCGTTGATCGCGAGAGTTTGCTCGCATTAGCGTGATGCTTCGGCACGGGCAGGTGAGTTGCAGATCGGCGGCTCACCAGAGCGGCCGCGAGAGCCAGAGAGACGACGTGGATCTGTTGCGCGAGGCATACATTAAATTCCTTCTTCGACTTGGCGGACGCCTGCAACTGCGGACATCCCTCCGAATGATAGGTTTCAAAATCTGTGCCACTTCGGCAGTCAGATACGAAGAATGAAATTCCGCCTTTCCCCTCCGAAGGTTAGCCCGCGATACGTTGCCGTGTGGCCGCGTATGGAGATTGACAAATGCGACGTGCAATTGTTGGGAACGTTTAACTTGAGACGATTGAAAAGCCTGTTCATCCACGCCGGCCGATCCATCTAAAGAAAGGGCAGAATTCCCCTACCTAAAGTGATCGACCTATAAAACGCGAAGACGCCAGACCGACAGAGATGTACTCCAGGAAAAGCGTCGATGGTGGCGGCGCGAGGCGGGAAAACAGCATCCGATTGATCGAGGTGCTCCGCCTCCTGTTGTTTGTAGCCCTGCTTGCCGCCTTGGGCACACCACTAGAAGGGCGGCACGCTCTATTGATCTTCACGCACCGGGTGTAACATAGGGCAGTGTCCGTCATCGTGAGGAGGTGCGCGATGGAAGGCAACGTTTGGCGACCGACACACGTGACGGCAGAGCAGATGGAGGAGCGCCGCCTAACAGCCGCGGTGCTGTTGCGCCAGGGGCAGTTCTCGCAGGCCGAGATCGCCCAGCATGTGGGGGTCAGTCGCGCCAGTGTCTGCCGCTGGGCCGCCACGCTCGTCCAGGAGGGCCCGCGCGGCCTGGAGGCGCGCCCCAACCTCGGGCCGCCCCCTCGGCTCGATGAGAAAGCCTGGACCCGCTTGAGCCGGCTCCTCGACCGAGGGGCCATCGCGGCCGGCTTTGCCACCGAACGATGGACGCTCAACCGCATCGCGGCCGTGATCGAACGCGAGTTCGGGGTGC
>NZ_JAMXFI010000095.1:14453-30861 GCF_025460875.1 Microvirga yunnanensis | reverse complement strand
CGGCGGCGCATCCAGCCGGCTGTGGCTGTTGCGTGCGCCGATTGCCGCTGCCGGGCGCCCTGTCCTCGGGCGGACGGGTCTTCACGTCGCATGGGCCGATCCGGTGTAGCGGGCCGTGATGGGTGCAGCCTAAGCAGGCTTGCTGGCCGGCAAGACCAACAAGTCAATTGGACGGGACATCGGCCCCAGCCCTCGGACCGTGGAGACTCATCGGGCCCACGTCATGCAGCGGCTTGGCGCAGAACTTGTCACAAGCCGTGCTGGTCGCAACCTCGGCGGGATTCCGGTCGCCCAGCCCAGGGCCGAAGGTGCCTCAGGGGTCAGGCACGCCCGAAGCCTGACCGTCTGGCAGGAATGCCCCTTTCAGAATGCTGTCCTCATGAGAGATCGGCAGAGCGGGAGAACCGCTCTCCATGCGAGGCAGAGCGGGATGTCCCTCAGGGATCATCCGCAGCACTTCCCCTCGGCGCAGTCGTTCATGAGCCACGACCCCTGACGACCATCCCCGCAGAGATCTGCCCCGTACTGTCACGAGTTCCGGACGCAGGACCCTTTGCATCTTCGTTGGACAAGAGGAGGAAGAAGGCATGCGAGCCCTCGTTTGGCACGGCAAGGAAGATATTCGCTGCGATACCGTCACTGACCCCGAGATCGAGCAGCCGCGGGACGCCATTATCAAGGTGACGAGCTGCGCCATCTGCGGCTCGGACCTTCACCTGTTTCATAATTTCATTCCTGCCATGCTGCCCGGCGACGTCATGGGGCACGAGATGATGGGAGAGGTTGTCGAGGTCGGGCCCGAAGCGAGGGGCAAGCTCAAGAAGGGGGACCGCGTCGTTGTCCCGTTCACGATCATCTGCGGCGAGTGCGATCAGTGCAAGCGCGGCAACTTCTCCGTCTGTCAGCGGAGCAACCGCAAGAAGGATCTTGCCGACAAGGTCTTCGGCCATGCGACGGCAGGCCTGTTCGGCTATACGCATCTGACCGGCGGCTATCCCGGCGGGCAGGCCGAGTATCTGCGCGTTCCCTTTGCCGATGCGACCCACATCAAGGTGCCGGACGGGATCCCGGACGAGAAGGTTCTCTTCCTCGGTGACATCTTCCCCACCGGCTGGCAGGCGGCGGTCCAGTGCGACATCCAGCCGACGGACACGGTGGCGATCTGGGGCTGCGGTCCTGTCGGTCAGATGGCGATCCGCAGCGCCGTGCTCCTCGGCGCCAAGCAGGTGATCGCCATCGATCATTTGCCGGAGCGCCTGGAAATGGCGCAAGCCGGTGGCGCCATCACCATCAACTTCGACGAGGAGAGCGTGGTCGAGCGTCTGAACGAGCTCACCGGCGGCGAGGGCCCGGAGAAGTGCATCGACTGCATCGGGATGGAAGCCCATGTCTCGCCTTCCATGCCGGATACGGTCTACGACCGCGCCAAGCAGATGCTGGGAGCCGAAAGCGACCGGCCGCACGTGTTGCGCGAGATGATCTATGTCTGCCGCCCGGCCGGGGTGATCTCAATCCCCGGTGTCTATGGCGGGCTGGTCGACAAGATCCCGATGGGCCAGCTGATGAACAAGGGGCTGACCCTTCGCACCGGCCAGACGCACGTCAACCGTTGGACCGATGACCTTCTGCGCCGCATCGAGGAGGGGCAGATCGACCCATCGTTTGTCATCACCCATACCGTGAGCCTCGATGAGGGACCCGAGATGTACAAGGTGTTCCGCGACAAGCAGGACAGCTGCATCAAAGTGGTTCTGAAGCCCTAAAGACCGGAGAGAGAAGACATGGCTTATTACATCTCGAACATCGCCCGGTCCAAGGGTGACCCGAAGGTCCTTCATTCCGGCCCCAGCTCGCTGGGGGCGGCCGACCGCTTGGCCAAGGCGTTGGGCTGGTACAGCATCGGCCTGGGCATAGCGGAGCTGGTCGCGGCGGAGCGCTTCACCCGGGCGCTGGGCATGGAGGGCAAGGAGGCCCTCGTGCGGGCCTATGGCGTCCGCGAACTCGGGCACGGCATCGTCTCGCTCTCGCCCGACAAGCACCTTGGATTGTGGAGCCGGGTGGCCGGAGACGGACTCGACATCGCCACCCTGATGGCGGCCATGCGGCACGACAATCCGAAGCGTCACAATGTCGGGATTGCTCTTGCGGCAGTCCTGGGGGTGACGCTGCTCGACATCATTGGCGCACAGGGCGTTACGGCCCGCCACAGCCGCCCACGGGGCCGCCCGCGCTCCTATCGGAATCGCACAGGCTTCCCGCAGGGTGTCCAGGCCGCGCGAGGCGCAGCCAAGGACTTCCAGGTGCCGCCGGACATGCGGGCCGCGCCAAGCCTCGCAGCGGTGTCGGATCGAGCCCCGCAGGAGAGGCCACGTCCTCACTGACCGAGCGACAATACGGCTGCGCGCGAGCGGCGTTCACGCTGCGAGAGGGCAGCCGTATCCGATACGATCCTTGCCCACGATGGAGGCGAACATGCTCAGGCTCACACCGGTGACGCTGCTTCTCGGAACGCTCCTGGCCACCACAGCCATGGCACAGCAGAATCCAGCGCCCTCTCAGGGTCCGGCGCAACTGCAGCAGGTCGCCAGCTTTGAACACCAAGTGACCGGAGTGACCGTTTCGAAGGATGGGCGCATCTTCGTCAACTTCCCGCGATGGACGGAGGATGCCCCGATCTCGGTGGCCGAGGTGACGCGCGACGGCCAGATCAAACCCTACCCGGATGACGAGTGGAATTCCTGGCGCAATGCCAAGAAGAACCAGATGTCCGCCGGGGATCACTTCGTGTGCGTCCAGAGCGTCGTGGCCGATGCGCACGGCAATCTCTGGGTCGTGGATCCGGCCGCGCCAGCCACAGCACCCGTCGTGCAGGGTGGGCCCAAGCTCGCCAGGATCGACCTGAAGACAAACAAGGTTGCGCAGGTGATCCGCTTCGACGAGACGGTCGCCCCTCAGGGCAGCTACCTGAACGATGTGCGGTTTTCGCCGGATGGACGGCATGCCTACCTGACCGATGCCGGAGCCAAGGGCGCTCTCGTTGTTGTGGATCTGCAGAACGGCAAGGCTCGACGCGTCCTCGACGGCCACCCGAGCACCCAGCCGGAAAAGGATGTGGTGGTGAAGACCGATGGGCAGGAGTTGCGTCGGCCCGACGGGCGCGGAGTCGAATTTGCCGCCGACAGCATCGCGCTCTCTCCCGATGGGCGCACGCTCTATTGGAAAGCCCTGACCGGCCGGACGCTCTATCGCATCGCGACCGATGCCTTGGAGAACGCACGTCTGTCCGAGAAGGACCTCGAAGCTCGGGTGGAGCGTGTCACTGAGACCGAGCCGACGGACGGTCTTTGGATCGACGGGCGCGGGCGGCTTTATCTCAGCGCGATCGAGCAGGATGCCGTGAAGGTCCGCGATGGGGATCGCATCACCACCCTCGTCCAGGACAAGCGGCTGCGCTGGCCCGATACATTCTCTGAGGGACCCGATGGCACCCTCTACGTCACCAGCTCCCGCATCCAGGATATGAGCTGGTTCAAGCCCGAGAACGGTCCGCGCCTCGAGACGCAGCTGTGGCGCATCGAGCCCGGACAGAACGGTGAGGCGACCGGCTCGACCGGGCAGCCCCAGCGACCCTGACCGAGCAGCTGGGATGACAGGAGGCCTGGCATGATGGGGCGACTGGAGCAGGGCCTTGGGATATTGCTGATCCTGATCATCCTGCTCGATATCTTTCTGACCGTGCTCTATGCCCGGATCGGCACCAGCATCATCGGCTCCAGGGTCGCGCGGCTGGTCTGGGCCTCGGCCGTCAGCGCCTCGAAGGTTCTCGGCTCCAGACGAGGGGCGGCTCTGTCCTTCTGCGGTCCGGTCATCCTCGTGCTGCTGGTTGGGGTCTGGGCTCTCGGGCTGACGCTCGGGGCGGCGTTGATCATGCACCCGGAACTCGGCACCTCGATCCGCGCCAGCAACGGCGAGACGCCCACCGACTTCGTCACCGCGATGTATGCCGGCGGGACCAGCATGGCCATCGTCGGGGCGAGCGACTTCACCCCGCACACAAGTCCCACCCGGCTGCTCTTCCTGTTCAACTCGCTGATCGGCATGTCGGTGATGTCGCTGACGCTGACCTATCTGATGCAGGTCTATACGGCGCTCCAGCGGCGCAACGTGCTGGCCATGAACCTTCATTTCCTCTCAGGGTGCACAGGGGACGCCGCCGAACTGCTGGCACGTCTCGGACCTCAGGGACAGTTTAGTGGCGGCTACACGAACCTGTCGGAACTCGCCGTCGAGATGACCCAAGCCAAGGAGGCGCACCACTTCTACCCGGTGCTGTTCTATTTCCGCTTCAGCGATCCATACCATTCGGTGTCCCGTTCCACGCTGGTCGCGTTGGACACGGTGAGCCTGATCAGGAGCGCCCTGGATAATCAGAAGGACGGCTGGCTGAAGGAGGCCGGAGCCGTCGCGCAGCTGTGGGAGGCGTCGATGATGCTGGTCATCACCTTGGAGAACACCTTTCTCCCGCATGGGGCACCGGACCGGGAGGCTCAACCGGACCCGCAGACCCGGGACCGCTGGCGAGCACGCTACCGTGCTGCCCTGCTTCGGCTTCAGCAGGCGGGGATCGAGGTCACGGCTGACGGGCAGGCTGGTGCCGAGGCCTACATCTCCTGCCGAATGCAATGGGACCATCACATCACGAACCTGGCCCCCTCGATGGCTTACGACATGGAGGAGATCGATGCTGCAATGAGCCGGTTAGAATCTATGGGCAGCCCCAACGGTCCCGAACTCCGTCTGCACGTGGCCGAATAGCCGACGTTGATCCGGTGGAGGCGAGAATGCCGCTCAGCGAGACAGCCTGCGAGATCCTTGGGTTCTTCCGTGAAACCCACCGAAAACCCGGCGCCCGTGTGACAATGGCAACACTGGATGCGCATTTCGGGACAGATCCCGCTGTTGCCGTGGCCATTTCCGAGTTGAAGCAGCTTGGGTACGTGACCGTGCCGGACGCTGGGACAGTCGAGCTGACGGACCTTGGCTTCGACGCGATCCATCGTGGCGTTGCATGAACGTCTTCTTCTGGCACCGGGCGGAAGCGGGCCGAGTGTCTGCAAGGGCTCAAAACGACAGACCTTCCTGAGGCGCCGGCAATCGCCGTGGAGAACCCCATCCGGACATTCCGGCAGGCATTCCATCCATCCGTCACCAGACTTCGCTTGGGAGCAGGGCGCTGTCGGAGGTCAGGTGCGTCGTGCGCTCGGAGTGCATGCTTTGCACTTTGCCGAAGCCGTCGGGCGACGGAGATCTCCTCCAGCAAAAAGGCCCGGGGCGCGCGCCCCGGGCCTTTCGTGTTGCTGTTGATCTGGCGATCCTAGTAGGTGCCGAACTTGAAGTTCAGCTTGGCCCGCGCGACGAAGAAGTCCTGATCGTCGTTATTGCGCGGCAGGAACACGTCGACCGGCGCGCCGCCGACCGGCGTGAAGGTTCCGACGCGACCGTTGTTGTCGTTGTCCTGATCGATGCTGACCCACAGACCCTCCAGGCCGAGGGTGACAGCGCTGTTGCCGCCGAACAGGTTGAAGTTCGTGGGAAGCGCCCACTCGACGCCGCCGCCGACCACCCAGCCGGTGTTGTCTTCCGTGTAGGCCAGACCGCCCGTGGCGTAGACCAGGAAGCGGTCGAAGGCCACGCCGGCGCGCAGGCGCACCGAGCCCCACCAATCCGCCGAGTTCTCGAACTGGCCGGGCACGAAGGTGCCGCCGGCAAAGCCCGGGCCCGGAATGAACACCGCATTGTTGTCGTCGTTGTTATCGATGCCCTGGATGTCGGCCTCGGCACCGATCACGAAGGAGCCGATCTGGTAGTTGTAGCCGATCTGGCCGCCGCCGGTGAAGGTGCCATCGTTGTTGTTATCGAAGAGCAGCGTGCCTCCCGCGATGCCGCCCGGAACGCCGGGGCCGGTCAGGATCACAGTGTCTTCGTTGCTGTCGCGCCAGCCCCAGCCGAGGTTGCCACCGATGTAGAAGCCGGTCCAGGTGAAGACCGGAACGGCCGCGATCACCGGAGGAGGAGCGGCACGGACCGGCAGGTCCGCGGCGGACACGGACGAGACAGCAGCCGTAGAGAGGGCAGTTGCGGCAAGCAAGCCAAGAATACGAGTTTTCATGGGCAATCCCCTTGTGGACCAAGATTCACAAGGACAGAGTATGGATCAACTGCCAAGAAGGGCTATAGCAAAGATGCAACACATGCTTGAACTTTACTCATTAGGTCAGTACAGCTGATATGAATATACGCCTATAGCGTCGTGAATACTTTTGTCGGATTTGACACGCTGCGTGGGACGTGACCTACTGGCCCGACTTCGGCGTAACCCCCGAAGGCGAGGAGATCACTCAAACCCTGCCCTGCGACGGGCAGGGTTTTTTTATGGCACGCCGGTCATGACCGTCCATTTCTCCGCACGACTTCCGTGGAATTTTCGGTCGACACTTGGCACACGCCGCTCGGGGCGGAGCAAAGGAGAAATGGATAAAGCTAGCCCGGCCCGCACCATCTCACATTTGCCTCTTTTTGTCCCTAATTGCTGTTCCTGCGCCATATTTGGCATCGAGTTCTCCACGAAGCACGAGGGCCGGGTTTCAACCGGTGCGGGGACGAGCAGATGGACAGAGCGCTTGCGGTACTGAGGGCCGGATTCCGGCTTTGCGCGATTGTGTCCCTGGGCATGGCGCTCGCTTCCTGCTCGGGATTGGGGCTGATGTCAGGCGTTGGAGATGCCAAGCCGCACGGCGGTGTCGCGAGTGCGCATTTCCGACCCGTTCACGGCGTGGACATCTCTCGATGGCAAGGAAAGGTGGACTGGGCAGCCTTGCGTGACGGAGGCACCCGCTTCGCCTTCATCAAGGCCACTGAGGGCGGGGATCACGTCGATCCGAGATTCGCCGAGAACTGGGAAGGCGCCCGCAACGCGGGCGTCCTGCGTGGCGCCTATCACTTCGTGTACTGGTGCCGGCCCGCCGAGGAGCAGGCGGCCTGGTTCAGGAGGAACGTGCAGCCGGAGGCGGACGCTCTGCCCCCCGTGCTCGATGCCGAATGGAATGGCGCGTCTCCTTCCTGCGGCCGGAAGATCCCGCGGGACAAGGCCTTGGCCATGATCCAGGTCATCCTGCGCGAGATGGAGGCTCACACGGGCAAGAAACCGATCATCTACACGGATATCACCTTCCACAGGGAAGTTCTCGAGGGCGAGCTCAAGGACTATCCGTTCTGGATCCGAAGCACCGCCGCCGAGCCTCAGGTTCGCTACAACGACCGTCAATGGACCTTCTGGCAGTTCACGACCACGGGAAGGGTCCCGGGTATCGCCGGAAACGTGGACCGCAACGCCTTCCATGGCACGGAGGCGCAGTGGAACGATTTCGTGGGCCGCTCGGCCCCGATCCAGATCGCCGAGGGCACGAGATCCGAAGGAGGGAAGAGTGTCACGGAGGCATCGTGGTCGGGACTTCCCGACGACTGAGGGAGCACCGTCCGCTTGCATCGGCGAGGGTGCCCGAAGGGGTCGGCCGGTGGTCAGCATTGAGAACGACTAGAGCATCGGACCCAAAAGTGGGTCCACTGTTCACGTCCGATGCTCTAGAAGAGGCAGGGGACCGGCAATCCAAGGGGGAACGATGCGTAAACTTTCGCAGTGGCTGTCGAGCGGCGTCCTGGCTTCGCTCGGCCTTCTCGCCGGCGGACTCAATCCCACCCTCGCCGCCGACTTGCCTCCTCCCCCGGCGCCCGTGATCGAGGCTCCCGCTCTGCCGAGCTGGTCCTTCCGCTTCGTACCCTACGGCTGGCTCATCGCCTTGGACGGCACCCAGACCGTACGCGGGCGGTCCGCGAAGGTGGACGCGAGTTTCGCCGACATCGTCAGGGAGAGCGACACGCTCGTGGCCCTCATGGGCGACTTCGAGGCCCGCAACGGTCCCTTTGCGCTTTTGGGCAACGTGGTCTGGACCAAGATCGGCGTCGAGCGCGGCAACGTCCGCAGCCGTTCTCTCGCACCCGGCGTGACCGGAACCCTCGCGACCTCCCTCGGCCTCGACATCGAGATGACCATCGCCGAAGTCGGCGCCGCCTACGAGGTTTACCGCTCGGGACCACTGGCCTTCGACATCCTCGCCGGTGCGCGCTACTGGCACCAGGAGGCCGACCTGTCCCTCGCTGTCGCGGCCGGGGTCCAGATCGGCGACCTCGCGGTGGAAGGCGGCCGCGCCTTCGCCCGCTCCGGTTCCGTCGACTGGCTCGACCCGCTGATCGGCGCACGCCTGCGCTACACAATCGCGCCGGGACATGAACTTCTGCTCCGCGGCGACATCGGCGGCTTCGGGGTCGGGAGCGACTTCTCCTGGCAGGCGATCGGCGCCTACGGGTTCGAACTCGGCACCTATCAGGGCATCACCTTCTCGGGTGTGATCGGCTACCGGGCCCTCTCTGTGGACTACACTCAGGGCGAGGGCCGGCAGCGCTACGAGTTCGACATGCTCGTGCATGGGCCCGTGCTCGGAATCAGCGCCAAGTTCTGACCGCAGACGCGGGGGACCGCCGTCGTGAGAGCACCGGACGTGAAAAGTGGGTCCATTTTTGGGTCCGATGCTCTAGCGCATCGTGCGGAAAAGTGGACCCGGTTTTCCGCAAGGGACGATGCGCCGCTTAAGGGGTTGAGCATCGGAATAGATCCCAAAAGTGGGTCCACTTTTGGGTCCGATGCTCTAGCATGGCCCGACTCATCCGAGGAGGCGAGGGAGAACCCATGGAGCACGGCGATCATCACCATGATCATGACGACCACAGCCATCTCTCCGAGATCGAATTGCGGGTGCGCGCGCTCGAGTCCATCCTGGTCGAGAAAGGCTATGTCGATCCGGCCGCCATCGACGCGCTGGTCGAGACCTACGAGGTCAAGGTCGGTCCCCGCAACGGGGCGAGGGTGATCGCCAAAGCCTGGGCTGATCCGGCCTACCGGGAATGGCTCCGGACGGACGCGACGGCTGCCATCGCGTCCCTCGGCTTCATCGGACGCCAGGGCGAGCATATGGTGGCCGTCGAGAATACCCCAGATGAGCACAACATGGTCGTGTGTACCCTGTGCTCCTGCTACCCGTGGCCGGTGCTCGGCCTTCCTCCGGTCTGGTACAAGTCCGCCCCCTACCGCTCCCGGGCCGTGCTCGATCCCCGCGGAGTTCTCGCCGAGTTCGGGGTACGCTTACCCGAGACCACCCGCATCCGTGTCTGGGACTCGACCGCCGAGGTCAGGTACCTGGTGGTGCCAATGCGCCCTGAGGGAACTGAGGGCATGAGCGAGGAGGCTCTGGCCGACCTCGTCACCCGCGACTCGATGATCGGCACCGGGCTCGCGCGGCAACCGGAGGCCGTGCGATGAATGGCGCTCAGGACCTCGGCGGCATGATGGGCTTCGGCCCGATCGCCATCGAGCAGGACGAGCCCTGGTTCCATGCCGAGTGGGAGAGGCGGGCCTTCGGCCTGACCCTGGCGATGGGGGCCACGGGCAGTTGGACCATCGACATGAGCCGGCATGCCCGCGAGTCCTTGCCGCCTGCCGAGTATCTCACCTCGCGTTATTACGAGATCTGGGCCAAGGGAGTCGAGAAGCTGGTCGTTGCGGTGGGCCTCGTCTCTGCGGAGGAACTGACACAGGGGCGATCGCTCGCCGACCCGGCGCCGATCAAGCGGGTGCTCAAGGCAGAGGAGGTGCCTGCGGTGCTGGCCCGCGGTGGTCCGGCCGAGCGTCCGATCGACCAGCCGGCGCGCTTTGCGGTGGGCGACCGGATCCGCACCCGCACCATGCACCCTCAGGGCCACACCCGCCTGCCGCGCTACGCTCGCGGCAAGACGGGGGTTGTCGAGCTGGTGCATGGCGGCCATGTGTTTCCGGACACGAACGCTCATGGACAGGGCGAGCAGCCGCAATGGCTCTACACGATCTGCTTCTCGGGGCGGGAGCTCTGGGGGGATCAGGCGGATCCGACCATCCGTGTCTCGATCGATGCCTGGGAGAGCTATCTTGAACCCGCATGATGATATGGCCCGCGCGGCCGCAGAGCTGGCGCCGATCCCCCGCGACCAGAAGGGTGAACCTGTCTTCCGCGAACCGTGGGAGGCCCAGGCCTTCGCGATGACGTTGGCCCTTTACGAGCGGGGTCTGTTCACCTGGACCGAATGGGCCGCGGCTCTGTCGGCTGCGATCAGGCGCGCCCAGGCGGCAGGCGGGTGCGACGATGGTTCGACCTATTATCAGCACTGGCTTTCTGCAATCGAGCAGTTGGTCAGGGAGAAGGGCATTGCAAGTGAACAGGCCCTCGCGGAGCGGCGGGACGCTTGGGACCGCGCGGTGCATGCAACCCCGCATGGGCAGCCGATCCTGCTCGAGAATGATCCTCTTCGCTGATCCGAGAGACAGACCGGTGCGCACGGAAATACGGCGCAGCGCAAATCTTTCGAATCGGACGATAGGACACCTTTTTCCCGTGGCGACGCGGCCCGCACTTTGGCCCATGCTCAACCCCTCGGCATGTAAGGCTCCAATCTGATCCGACTTGTCGCGCGCGGTGCGGCTGGCTCGCGGCGGAGTCCCGGCGCCCTCAGACTCCCAGGATTTCCATCCGCAGAACCTCGACACCGCCATCCGCAAGATCCGGCAGCCGCGAGAACCAGTCTTGGACATACGGCATCGCGTTGTGGGCCTCGAAGTCTTCGAGGGTCGCGAAGACCTCGTAGAAGATGAAATGGCCAGGCGATTCCCTGTTCTCCTGAAGGAAGTAGACAAGGTTCTTGGGATCGCCCCGTACCAAGTCGATCAGCGGCAGCGTCGCGGCCCGCAGATCGGCTTCTTTGCCCGGCTTGGCGCGGACCTGCGCCACGATGGAGTAGGCTCCTGGAAGGACGCTCCCGTAGCTCTGTCCTGGACCGTTCGTCGCCATCATGCGTCTCCATTGTCGCGAGCCGCCGCGCTCTGGGTCGAGCGGCGGCCGGTATCGAGCGGTTTTCGACGTCGGGCAAGACCGATCAGCGCGGGACGCGGAGCCGGTCGTGCTCCTCGGCGGCGTCCGCGAACCGCTGCTTCACAGGGCCGAGCACCTTCACGAACTCGAGCTGCTCCCCTTCCGGACCCTTGCAGTAAATCAGTTCCCAGCCATCGGACGGAGCCACCGTCACCCTGTTCGTGTTCGCATCCCGGGGCGCGGCACGGCGCTCCTCCTCGGTGCGCACGCGCACGATCCGGTTGGCCCGGACCTGCGTCATGCCGCGGCGGGCCGACTCAACCTCGAGGTCGCTGATGAACTGGTTGAAGTCGACGTCGTCGCGCACGTAGAAGCAGATATGCATCATGCGCGGGAAGGCCGGACTCATGTTCTGGACCGGCGGGGCGAAGCTGTTCGGTCCGCCCATGGGCTCGCCGGCATTGCGGTACTGCAGCAGCTCGACGACCACGTTGTCGAACCGGACGAACCGCACGTCGAGGCGCTGATCTCCGCTCCTCAGGTCGGGTACGCCGATCGTGCGCGGGTCGACTTGTAGCTCGTTGGCGCGGATCTCCTGGTCGGCCAGCAACGTGTTCTGGACGGCGTCACCCTGGAAGTCGCCGTGGAAGAACACCTTCGTGCCGCCCAGCACCTCCGTGTAGAACTCGTAGGCCCGGTCCATGTTCTGGACGGTCAGCCCGAAGTGCTGGATGCCCTGAAGCCGGACTCCCAACGGGCCGACGGCCGGCGAGGCGTTGTCGGTCATGAATACCTCCTGTTGTGCGGCTTGGAACGTGATGACATCAGTCCTCAGGCGCGCGCAGCTCCCCGTGATCAAAGCTCGTCGTGCCCGGGGACACCCTAGTGTCCGAGGGAGGTGGAGCGAAAATGAAACCATGAAAAAGGGTGTAAAGACGAGGCGGCGCGGGTGGTCGGCCCTGGAGCCGGCATTCAGGCCGAACCAGGATCCATGCCAGGGGAGTGCCTTTCAGCGTTTTACCACCTTTTACAACTCGGCCTTCGACGAGGCTGCTAGCGTGGGCGGACAACGCGTCATCTGCTGGAGATCTCGGATGATCCACACGATTCAATGGACGGGCCCGACCGGGAGGGGCCTGCCCTTCATGGTTGTCGACGCTGACCGGCGGGAGATCATGGTCAACGCGCGGATGAGCCGGCACGATGCCTTATGCGAGTGCCCTGATCTGACCGGGACCAGGACGGCGCATCCTTCGACGCGGCCCGAAGGGCCACGTCAGTGAGAAGCGTCTTCACCCGTCCGCACGATGCGCGAGCGGACAGTCGCGAACGACCGTCACTCAGCCGAGGAGGTCCGCCGTGCTGACCACCGTCACGTCCCTGATTTCCCGGCATGGTCGCGAAGAAGAGGTGGTCCGTCACTTCAAGCGGGCCTTCGCCCGTGCGGAAGGAGAGACCCACCATCTCTCCACCCTGCTGATCCAGCAGCTCGGCGGGCTGAACTTCCTTGTCTCGCAGTTCGCCAACGAGGGCGAGTTGGAGAAGTGGCAAGCTTCGCCGGCGCATCGGGAGATGATCCGGGCTCTCGAGCAGGACTCCTTGCGCGAGCTGTGCAAGATGGGCGGCCCGGTCGTCCACGTGGTCGTGCCAGGCGAAGGATCCGGGCCCAAGTGGAAGGTGTTCGTGTCGACTTGGGTCGTCACCTATCCGTTGTTGCTGGTCATGAGTCTCGGGTTGACGGCCTTGGTGCCGGACCTGCCGCTCGCAGCCCGCCTGGCGTTCACGTCTGTGACGCTCTCGATCGCGTCGATCTGGATCATCACGCCGGTCGCCATGGCCTGGACCCGGACCTGGCGGCTCAACAACCAGCAGATGCAGGTCGACGTCGTCCGGTACGAGCCGCCGGGAAAATAGGATGGTGCCCCGAGACCCGGAGCGGCGCGGCGGGGCCCCGGGACGTCCCGTCACTCGATGGGGACCCGGACGGGAAGCCAGCCGCGGCACGGGACGCGTCGAGGCGTTCAGCGACGCCGTGATCGCCATCATGCTGACCCTGCTCGCGGTCGAGCTTCTCAAGTTCGATCCGGCAGCGGCCCGGGACCATGGACTTTTGGTCGAGCTGACCCGGAGGTGGCCGTCGTACCTCGCCTTCGGCTTGACCTTCGTGGTCGTCGGTCAGATCTGGATGACCCACCACAACCTGTGGCGCTACATTGCCAAGGTCGACCAGGGCATCTGCATTCTCAACCTGCTCCTGATGGCCTTCCTGGCCGTGACGCCGTTCGCCGCCGAGATCCTCGCCGACAGCTTCGCCGCTCTGCCTCGCGCCGACCAGCGCGTAGCTGCGAGCCTCTACTCGACGGTCATGCTCGGCCAGGCAATCGCCTTCAATATCATCCTATGGTGGGCCCGCCGGCGTGACCTGCTGGACCCGCGGGTGGACGACAGGCTCTACCGCGCGATCGCCGTTCGCTACCTCTACGGACCGTCGATCTACGCCGCCGCGTTCCTCGTCGGCTTGTTCATGCCGGTGCTCGGGATGGCCTGTTACGTCGCCGTGATCCTGCTCTATCTGCGGCCGGGGCCTGGTGACCTGCCGCCCGGTCACGCGAGCGTGGAAACGGTGGAGTAGGGCAGGTCGCAGCCCTCCGGGTCCATGCCGAACCTTGCGTCCCTCAAGGAGCGGAGCATCGGAGGTCAAAGGTGGGTCCGAGGCTCCAGCGGCGGCTACTGCCCCGGGTTCGTGGACATCGGTTCGGTGGAGTGGCTGTCGATCTCGGTGAGGTTGCCCCGGGGATCGTCGCAATGGCCAGCCTGGAAGGGCTCGCCTGACGGCGGTGCTTTTAACCCGGTTTGACCATGCTTAACCGGCCGAATCGCAGGGGGCGTTGTAGCATCGGCCAACAGTCATGAAGGCAGGAGCACGGCGATGAAACGGCCGTCTGAGTAGAGATCCCGTCGCGGGCTGTCCAGTCGGAATGCGCCCGAACCGAACCGATCAGGGGGCGAAACAGCCCGCAGCCGAAAGACCGGCCGAGGGCGCGAACCGGCGCGAGATTGCATGCCCAGCGTGGACGAAGACTGCTTCGCGTTCTCCCGTTTCCGTCTCCTGCCCCGGCAACGGACGCTCACGTTCGACGCGGACCCGGTGCCTGTGGGCAGCAGAGGATTCGAAATTCTCCGGACGCTCGTCAGCCGCGCCGGCTCCGTCGTGAGCACGGGAGAGTTGATGGAGGCCGCTTGGCCGAACATCACCGTCGGCGAGGCCAACCTGCGCGTGCAGATTGCCGCGCTGAGAAAGGTGCTCGCCCGCTGCGAGACCGCCGCTCGCGCCATCGAAACCGTCCCGCTGCGCGGATACTGCTTCGTGCTGCCCGCCCTGGTGGAACCACGGCCAGCGCGGGCCTCCCGCGCATTTCCTCAGGCAACCCCGACGGTGATCGGTCGCCATGACGTCATCGCGGACGTGGCGCAGGCGCTTGCCGAGCGCCGCCTCGTCACGATCACAGGTCCGGCAGGGATCGGGAAGACGACGGTCGGAGCCGCGACCGCCTCGGCCCTTGCCGGCTCGTACGAAGGCAAGATCGCCTATGCGGATTTCTCCGATGTCGGCTGTCGAGCCGGGATCGTCGAAAAGATGATCGCCGCCCTCGAGGTCGAGAGCCACGACGGCACGCTCGCGGAACTGGTGGCGGCACTGCGTGCCGGGCCGCACCTTCTGCTGCTGGACACCTGCGAGCATCTGGTCGAGCACGTCGCCTCGCTGGCTGAGGAACTGTTGGCGATTTGTCCGGACCTTTGCCTCCTCGTGTGCAGCCGCGAGATCCTCAGGGCCACCGGAGAATGGACGTTCCGACTGCCCTCCCTCAGCTTTCCGGAGGCCGAGGACGATCTTTCATCCCAGAACGCGACGGATTATACCGCCATCGCGCTGTTCATCGAACGAATGGGATCACTCCCGTCGGACCTCGGCGGCCAGGACCTCACGGCTATCGCCGAGATCTGCCGACGGCTGGACGGAATCCCTCTCGCTCTCGAATTCGCCGCAGCACGGGTGCCGGACCTCGGGCTGGCGGAGATTGCCTCTTGCCTCGACGACGGCTTCTCGATCCTGACCCGCGGCAAGCGAACGGCCCTGCCTCGGCACCGGACGCTCTATGCGGCCCTTGAGTGGAGCTTTGGCCTCCTGACCTCGAGCGAGCGCGCCCTTCTCAAGGCGATTGCAACGCTTCCCCGGACGTTCAGCGCGGCAGAGGCGGTCGAGATTGGGATGCTGGCGGGCTGCCGCGACGTGCACCAAGCCCTGTCAGGATTGTTCGAGAAGTCGCTCGTCAACGTGGACGCCCGTGAGAGCGCGCTCCGCTATCGGCTGCCCGATATCACCAGGGCCTTCGTCAAAGCGGATCGTTCCGCGGCGGACCGGGGGCTTTGAGCCTTCGATTGAACTCTGACAGGAGATCCGGGGCTCGAGGATCGCCCAGGCTGAACGACACCGCGTCCGCCCAGCGGTCTTCGACGAGGTGCACGGCCGCGGCCACCCGATTGCACCCAGCCGCCACGATCACCCCTGGAAAGGCCTTCCGGATCTCGGCCGCGCGCCGACACGACGGCCACCCCGTCGTCCATGACGGCAGCTCGGTCAGGTGCACGTAGGCAACCTCGTAGTCACGCGCGAGCGCCAGCGCTTCCGGCAGGGATACCTCGGCGCTCCTGCGGCCGGACAGTCGAAGACCGAGCCGGGTCCGATCCGGGACATCGGGAATGTCGCCGAGCAGCTCCTCGAGCGTGTCCGCCGCCACGGCCGCTTTTGCCTGCGAGACGTCGAGTTCGACCCCGTCGTAGCCTCGGTCGCGAACCCATGTGGCGGAATGCTTCCACCGAATGCCGGCCCGCGGGTCGGACAGGTCGACCCGAATCCGGGCGATCGACCGTTGACGATGCCCATGCGCGGGCTTGAGCGATGGCCCGGCAAGGGCTGTGCGTGCGGCGCCGACCTGTCCGATGCCTTCGATGGACGGTCCGAGATCATGGATCACGACGCTCCCGACGAGAGTTCTCGACAGCCGTCGGAGGTCCGCGGCTGCATTCGGGCCGGCCCTGAACGGCAGGTCCATCATGACGCGATGGCGGAATTCCAATGGCCCGAGATTCAGTCCGGTGAACAGCTTGGGCATGTCACCCCATCCAGACTTCAGGAAACGCGTCTGCAGCGTTACGCCTGTCCGTCGGTCCGCTCGCTAAAGCATCGGACATGAAAAGTGGACTTGCACTTTTGGGATCCATCCGATGCTTTCTTCTTGAATGAGAGCCTCGGTCAGAACGGACCCAGCGGGCCGCGCCAGCGAAAAACCCGTACAAAGTGTGAAGAAGCGGCCCCCAGGGGGGCGGCGGAGGAC
>NZ_JAMXFI010000095.1:0-14443 GCF_025460875.1 Microvirga yunnanensis | reverse complement strand
ATCCATCTTTTGTTTACTTTTTGATTGAGCGCCTCGTTCACACCGGACCCCGCGGGCCGCGCCAGCGAAAACCGGATCCACTTTTCGCTGACGCGGCCCGCTGGGTCCGTCCGATGCTCTAGCGCATCATGCGGACGAAAGCGGGCCACTGACGTGGCCCTCTGGGTCCGCGTCGAACGATGCGACGCTTAAGGAAGTGAGCATCGGATCGATCCCGAAGGTGGGTCCATTTTTCACGTCCTATGCTCTAAGCCAGTGATGGATTTCGGCAAGGACCACGGCTCCTTCACCGACCGCTGCGGCCACACGCTTGACCGAGCCCGACCGGACGTCCCCGGCGGCGAAGATGCCCGGACGGCTGGTTCGGTAGCGGCCGGTCCCGTCGCCGCACGATCCCCCGGTGAGGACGAAGCCATGGCGGTCGAGATCCACGCAGCCCTGCAGCCAGCCGGTGTTCGGCACGGCGCCAAGCATGAGAAACAGGTTCGAGGCGTCCGCCAGCCCCTCGGTCCCATCGCGGCACGACCATCGGACGCGGGTCAGGGTCAAGTCCCCGTCAAGCCTCGTCACCGTGGCTCCCGTATGGATCGAGATGCGATCCGACGCTTCCAGCCGCCGGAGGAGATAGTCGGACATGGTGTCGGCCAATGCGGAGCCCCGAACGAGCACATGCACGTGGCGCGCATGCGACGACAGGAATAGGGCTGCCTGACCGGCCGAGTTGCCGCCGCCCACCACGACCACGTCCGCGTCGCGGCAGAGCTTCGCCTCCATGCCCGTTGCCGCATGGTGGATCCCGCGCCCGTGGAATCTGTCGATGTCGTCGAGGTCAAGGGAGCGGTAGGTCGCGCCGACGGCCACGAGGACAGCGCGCGCCATGATGCGCTCGCCGCTGTTGAGGCGCAGCACGAAGGGGCAGCGCTCACAGTCGATCGCCTCGATGCCGCGCGCGACGATCAGCCGGGCACCGAACTTTTGCGCCTGCACGAGCGCCTTGGCGGCGAGGGTCTGGCCCGAAAGGCCCAGCGGGAAGCCGGGATAGTTCTCGATGCGGGAGCTTGTGCCGGCTTGGCCGCCCGGACCCACCGTGTCGACCACGATGGTGTCGATCCCTTCCGAGGTCGCGCCGACCGCGGCGGCGAGTCCGGCCGGACCGGCGCCGATGATCGCGAGATCGTAGATGTGATCCCCGTCCACGGGTTCGGACACGCCCAGGATGTCGGACAGGCTCCTGTCGTCAGGATGGCGTAGGATCGCCCGAGTCCCAACGATCACGACCGGGAGATCGTCGGCATTGACGCCGGCGCTCACCATGAGCCGGCGCGCGTCGGAATCCCCGTCGGCGTCGATCTGCCGGTGCGGGCAGCCGTTGCGCGAGAGGAACCGGCCGATCCGGAGAAACGCGGGATCAGCCCGGCTGCCGATCAGGATGGTGCCGCCGACCGCGTTCTGGATCATCCCCTGGCGGCGCAGGATCAGGGCCCGCCACAGGATATCGGCGATGTCGGGCTGCGCTTCGACCATGCTCCGGAAGCCGGGCCGGTCGAAGGCCAGGGCCCTCACGGGTTGCGCAGCGCGCGCCGAGACGAGCGTCGCGCGCCCGCTCAGTTGATCGAACTCCCCGGTGAACTGACGATGGCCGTAGGTCACGACGATGGACGCTTCCTGATCAAGGCTGTCATCCAGGATCTCGATAGCCCCCTCGAGGACGACGTGGAGATCGACTCCCCGCTCGCCCGACCGGTAGAGAAACGCCCCGGCCTCGAATGACCGCACCCGGCCATAAGGCCGCATGCGGTCGATCATCTCGCCGCCGAGGGTCGGGAAGACCTGCTCCTTCCGGTCGACGTAAACGTCCGGTCCGGCTTCTTCGCCGACCCAACCTCCGGTCTGCAGGACGCGTCCCATTTCACGAGACCGTGGGCAGGTGGTCGAGATGCCTGTCCAGCGTGATCGGATAGTCGCGCACCCGGACACCCGTAGCGTTGTAGACCGCGTTGGCGACCGCGGCCGCCGCGCCGCACAGGCCGATCTCGCCGATTCCCTTCGCTTTCATGGGAGAAGAGACCGAGTCGGGGTAATCGAGGAAGATCACCTCCTGGTGCGGGATGTCGGCATGGACAGGGACTTCGTAGCCACCGAGGTCGTGATTGATGAAGAGGCCGTAGCGCGAGTCGACCGCGAGCGCTTCCATGAGCGCGCCACCCACACCCATCGTCATGGCCCCGATGACCTGGCTCCGGGCCGTTAGAGGGTTCAGAACGCGTCCGGCATCGACGACCTGGAGCATGCGACGCATGCGGACCTCGCCGGTGAAACCGTCGACGCCCACCTCCGCGAACTGGCCCGCGAAGGTCGCCTGAACATAGGTCTTGTCCAGATCGCCATAGGCGATACCGTCCTGGCCGACGAGTGGACCGGCCCTGGCGGCCTCGGCGAGCGGAACGGAGCGCCCCCCGGCCGTCACCATGCCGCCGGAGAAGTCGACGTCGTTGCCGCGCATCCCGAAGGTCGTCGCCACCGCTTCTCGCAGCTTGACGCAGGCGGCGTAGAGGCCCGAGGTCGCGTTGTTGGCACCCCATTGGCCACCCGATCCCGCGGCATTGGGGAAGGCGGAGTCGCCGAGCCTCACGGTCACGGCCTCGACGGGGACCCCCATCATTTCCGCAGCCGTCTGGGCAAGGATCGTGTAGCTGCCGGTCCCGATGTCGGTCATGTCCGTTTCGACCGTGAGCGTCCCGTCGCTCTCCAGCCGGATCCGCGCTGCCGAGGGCATCAGGAGGTTCAGCCGGATGCCGGCCGCGACCCCCATGCCGACCAGCCACTTGCCGTCGCGGACCGAACCCGGCTTGGGGTTGCGGCGGGACCACCCGAAACGTTCCGCGCCCGTCCTAAGGCACTCGACCAGGTGGCGTTCGGAAAATGTCCTGTTCGGGTCGCGCGGATCGGTCTGCGTGTCGTTCAGGATGCGCAGCTCGACGGGATCCATGCCGAGTTTCTCGGCGAGTTCGTCCATCGCCATCTCGAGCGCCATCAGCCCGGGCGCCTCGCCGGGCGCGCGCATGTCGTTGGCTTCGCCGAGGTCCAGCTCGGCCAGCGTCAAATACATGTCCCGGTTGGGAGCCGCATAGAGAAGCTTCGTCGGCGCGACCGCCGCCTCGGGGGCGCCGCCCGGGAGGTTGCCGCTGACGCCCACATGGCCGATGGCCGTGAGCCTGCCGTCGCGGCCTGCACCCAGACGGATCCGCTGGATCGTCGCGGAGCGGTGCGTGCCGTTGTTGATGATCAGCGGCCGCTGGAGAGTCACCTTCACGGGACGATCGAGTGCCTTCGCCGCATAGGCGGCCAGCAGGGCGTCGGCCCGCAGATAGAGCTTGCCGCCGAAGCCTCCGCCGATGAACGGGGACACGATCCGGACGTCAGGCTCCGGGAGGCCGAGGATCTTGGCCAGTCCCGTTCGGGTCCATCCCACCATCTGCGTGGACGTCCACACGGTCAGCTTGCCATCCTGCCAGGCGGCGATCGAGGCATGCGGCTCGATCATCGCATGGGTCTGGTGAGGTGTCGTGTAGCTCGCGTCGACCTGAACCGGCGCCGCCGCGAAGGCGGCATCGAAGTCGCCCAGGCGGTCATAGATCTTGGCGTCCTCACCTTCGTTGATGTCGACCGCCGGTTTCGCGGCCGCGGCTTCGGCGGCAAGGTCGAACCTCCCTGCCGACTTGTCGTAGCGCACGTCGACCAGTTGCGCGGCGGCCCGGGCCTGCTCGAACGTCTCGGCGACCACGAGCGCCACCGCCTGGTGGTAGTGGGAGATCTCGTCGCCGCCGAAGAGGTTCGCGGCTTGCCGCGCCGGAGGCTCGGCAGGCTTGTAGTCGAGCGTGGTGATGATCCCGACCACGCCCGGCGCGGCTTTCGCGGCGGCCGTGTCGATTCCGGTGACGCGCCCCTTGGGGATGGAAGAGCCGACCACGTATCCGTAAGCCTGCCTCGGAGCCACGTCGTGGCGTTCATACGCGTAGGGGGCGGTTCCCGTGACCTTCAGCGGGCCGTCGACGCGGGATGTGGCGCGGCCCACCGCAATCTGGCGGTCGATGGGGTTCGGGCCGGCTGGAGATGTGAAATCCATGGCTCACCGCCTCCCTTCGTCGATCACCAGCGCCAGCGTCCGCTCGGCCAGTGCGATCTTGAACCGGTTGTCGTTTGTCGGCCTCGCATCCTGGAAGGCCCGGTCCGTCACGGCCGATGGCCCCTGCGGCAGGAGCGCTTCCGCCTCCTGCACGCGCCAGGGCTTCGGCGCGACGCTCCCGAACGCGACGCGGCCGCTGCCGTCCTTTTGCAGCACGGCTGCGACCGAGACGATCGCGAAGGCGTAGGAGGCCCGGTCGCGGACCTTGTGATAATGGTGCGTCCCGCCGAGCGGCGGCGGCAGCTTCACCCCGGTGATCAACTCCCCGTTGCCGAGGGCGAAATCGCGTTCCGGCGTGTCGCCGGGCAGGCGGTGGAACTCGGAAATCGGGAGGGTACGCGTGCGGCCGGAAGGACCGAGCACCTCTATGTCGGCGTCGAGCAGGCGGAGCGCCACGGCCATGTCGCCGGGGTTCTGGGCGATGCAGTTGTCGCTCGTGCCGATCACCGCGAGGGAACGCGAGACACCCTCCAGGGCGGCGCAGCCCGAACCAGGGCGGCGCTTGTTGCAGGGCATGTCGGTGTTGTAGAAATAGGGGCAGCGGTTGCGCTGGAGCAGGTTGCCGCCGGTGGTCGCCTTGTTGCGCAACTGCCCCGTGGCCCCGGCCACGATGGCGCGCGACAGGACGCCATAGTCGCGCTTGACCCGCGGGTGCGAGGCGAGGTCGGTGTTGGTGACGAGCGCGCCGATCCGAAGTCCGCCGTCCTGCGTGTCTTCGATCGTCGTGAAGGGTAGGCCGCGGACGTCGACGAGGTGGGTCGGCGCGTCAATCTGGAGCTTCATGAGGTCCAGGAGGTTCGTGCCGCCAGCGATGAAGCGTGCGCCGGGCGTCGAGGTCACCGCCTGCACGGCCTCTGCCGGGCTCTTGGCCCGTTCGTAGGTGAAGGGCTTCATTCGATCGCTCCACTGGCTTCGCTGACGGCTT
The DNA here is from genome assembly GCF_025460875.1 of Microvirga yunnanensis. Lineage (NCBI taxonomy): Bacteria > Pseudomonadati > Pseudomonadota > Alphaproteobacteria > Hyphomicrobiales > Methylobacteriaceae > Microvirga > Microvirga yunnanensis. The sequence continues at coordinate 9,332 of NZ_JAMXFI010000095.1, read as the reverse complement.
CGGCGATGTTCGAATAGGCCCCGCAGCGGCAGATGTTGCCGCTCATCCTCTCGCGCAGTTCGGCGTTGTCGAGCTTCATCGGCGCCGTCAAGTCGGCGGTCACGTGGCTCGGTACGCCCTTATTCACTTCGGCCGCGAGGGCGACAGCCGAGCAGATCTGGCCGGATGTGCAGTAGCCGCACTGGTAGGCGTCATGCTTGATGAAGGCCGCCTGCATCGGGTGGAGCTTGTCGGGCGTCCCGAGGCCTTCGATCGTGGTGACGTTGTCGCCCTGGTGCATGACGGCAAGGCTGAGGCAGGAATTGATGCGCGTGCCGTTGACATGCACGGTGCAGGCCCCGCAATGACCGTGATCGCAACCCTTCTTCGTCCCGGTCAGCCGCAAATGTTCCCGCAGCGCATCCAGCAGAGTTGTCCGAAGGTCCAATGTCAGCTCATGGCTGCGCCCGTTCACCTGCAGGGCGACGGTCATTTGGGGTGCGGCTCCGGCCGCGGACCCGGGCGTCGCCGCCTGGGCGGCCCTCGCCCGGGGAGCCGAGGCCGTCACGACCGTGGTCAGGGCGCCGGCCGCGAATTCGCGGCGCGAGAGGTCGAGGTCTGGGGTGTTCATGGGCTGCTCCGCGCTGCACGATCCCGATCGGGTCAGTTTAGGGAGCCAAGGTCTCAACGCATGTAAAACGGTGAAAAACCGAGCAAATCCGGCAGTGATGTCTACAGCTCGGCCAGGAGCGCGCGGGCTCTCGCGAGATCCTCCGTGTCGGAGCCGTCGTCGTACTCGGCGAGGACGGGCTCGACCAGGTCGCGGGCTTCATCGATCGCGCCGTTGTCCCGCAGGAGCCTTCCGATGTCGACGACGATCCGGATCCCCCAGGAACGGCAACCGATCTCGACGGTGTTCAGGAGAGCCTCCCGAAGCAGGGTAAGAGCCTCGTCGTCGAGGCCGTCCGACCGCAGAACCGCGGCCTTCATGCGAAGGAATTCCGGCCTGATCCACTTCTGGGCGCCCATGTCCAACACGAAGTCGATGACCTCGCGTGCCTTCCCGTATTCGCAAGCCGCCAGCATCGCCTCGGTGAGGGTGGCGTAATAGCTGTGGTTTCCGATCTGGTTCATCCCGGTCCGAAGCTCGTCAAAGCAAGACTGCAACTCGGCCACAGGCGGAGACGGACCCGCGGCGGCTGCGACGGAGGCGGTGTACAGGCGCGCGAGGGGCAGCCACCCCGCCGCGCCCGACCGGTAGACTGCGCGGGTCAGGATCCCGCAACAGGCGGCCGCCTCCTCGTAAGCGCCACATCTCATGTAGGTGAAGATTGCCCCGTGAGCGAGGCAATGGATGAGAGTCAGGTCGTGATGCGCCCCGCTCGCCACGCTCACGACGTCGCGGGTCAGTGCCAGGGCCTGGCCCGGGCGACCCATCAGCCAGTGCATGGCGCCAAGATGGACCTGCGCCTTGATGCGCTGATGGATGAGGCCTTGAGGAATCTCCGGGTTTTCGAAGCCTGGCATAACCTCCAACAGACGTTCCAGCCGGGAGCATGCCGACGGGAAGTCACATTGCAGAGTTTCCCATTCGGAGAGGTGCTTTTCCACCTCCCATTGGGCCGCCCGATCGTTGGCCCGGATCGCCGCCTGCCGCATCGCCTCGAGCGTGTCGGGAGCATCGCTGTCGTAGCCCGGCAAAAGCTGGTAGAGCGCAAGGGCTCCCAGGATACGGCACTCCGATTTGACATCGCCGAGATCGCGCGCGAGCCGGAGGGCGTCGTCGAACAAGTGCGCAGCCTTGTCCGGGTCGGCGGACAGGTAGGTGTTCGCCGACGCCAGGGCGACCATGATGGCGAGTTGCAGTCTGCGGTCGGTGCCGCCCTGGCGGTCGAACTCGACCAACGCCCGCTCGCAGTTTCGCCGGCTTTCCTCGGCCTGCGAGAGTTCCTGCCAGAGGGGCAGCCCGGCCGCGACGAGCTGAACCCCCAGAAGCGGATCGTTCCCCCGGTTGAGGGTCCACTCGATCGCTCTGCGGAGATCGTCGGATCGCGCGCCGTAGACGGCCCGCCACCGGCGGTTGTTGAGCGCGAGCAGATCCGTCTCCGCCCGTCGGAGCACGTCCAAGAGAAGGTTCGCATATCGGGCGGAGACCTCGGCGAGCTCGCCATGACTCTCGAGCAGGTTTGCCGCGAAGGCCCGGGTGCTGTCCAGCAGCCGGTAGCGGAGCTCTCCCGATGCCTCGTCCACGCTGAACACCGACTTGAGACGCAGGCCCGAGACGGCATCGGCCGCTGCCGCCGGGCCGAGGGCGCCGCCAGACACGATCCTGACCTCGTCCGCGCCGAATGTGCCGGCAAACACGGAGGCGGCTCGCAGCATCGCGGCCTCGTCCTCCGTGAGGAGCGCATAGCTCCACTCAAGCGTCATCAGCATCGTCTGGTGACGCAGAGGACCTCCGCCCGCCGACCGGCGCAAGGTCTTGAACCGGTCGTCGAGTTCCGCGAGGACCTCCTCCGGGCTCCGTCCGGCCAACCGGGGAGCCACAAGCTCGATCGCCAGCGGCGACCCGTCGAGTCTCCGGCAAATCTCGCCGAAGACGCCGGCATGGTGATCGTTCAGCAGGAGTTCCGCCTTGTCCCTGGCCCTCGCCGCCAGGAGCCTCGGCGCCGCGTAGCGCAGGACCTCCGCGATCCCAAGCCCCGGCTCGTCGGGCGGGACGGGCAGGGGCTCCAGCCATATCACCTTCTCGCCGCGGGCGCGCAGCACCTGACGCGACGTCGCGAGGATCCGAACCTCCGGAGCGCCCGCCAGGATAACGTTGGAGATGTGGGCGACGGCCCCGAGAACGTGCTCGCAGGTGTCCAGCACGAGAAGGATCTTCTGTCCGGCCAAGATGGACACGAGCGATTGCAGGCTGTCGCTGCCGTCGGCCCGGATCCCGAGCGCGACGGCCAGGGAGGCCGTGACGAACTCGTCGCTCGCCACCCGGGCAAGGTCGACGAAGGTCACGGCGCCGCGCCCGTCATCCTCGAAGAGCTGCGCGGCCGCCACCGCGACCGTCGTCTTGCCGATCCCACCGGGGCCGGCGATCGTGGTCAGGCGATTGGCGGCGAGCGAGGCGCGGATCGCCGCGATCTCGTCTTCGCGCCCGATCAACATCGCCAGATCGGGCAGAGAAGCGCCCGAGGACGCGATCTGCGCGGTCGCCCGCCCGGCTTCGTCGTCGTCGCGCAACCAATAGCCGCGGCCCACGACATTGCCGATGTAGTCAACGGACGGCGCGTGTTCCCGGAGGGCGCGGCGCAGAGCCGCGACGGTGACCTTCAGGTTGCCGTCGTGCACGGTCAGGTTCGGCCAGACCTTCGCGACGAGCACGTCCTTGGGGACGAGACTCCCCTTGCTTCTCGCAAGCTCGATCAGGATGTCCATCGACCGGCCGCCCAGGTGCACGGGGTCGTTGCCGCAGGTGAGCTTGCGCCGCGGCACGTCGAGCCGGAACGGCCCGAACCAAGTGACCTTTTCGTCCGCCGAGACTGCGCCGATGATCGTGTCCCTCTCTGCCTGGAGGCATCGTGCGGAAAAGTGAACTCGGTGTTCGCTTGCGCGGCCCGCTGGGTCCGCGCCGAACGATGCGCCGCTTCAGGAATTGAGCATCGGACCCAAAAGTAGACCCACCTTTGGGTCCGATGCTCTAACGGGAGCCTACATTCAAAACCAGGGTCGTTCCACCCCCGAGGAGAGGGGCGGAGACCCGCGGGCATGGCTCTTCTTTGCGACGTTTTACGCCGCTCAACAGGCTCGTCCGCGCCTTCCGGCATGGGCTTGAGGCGCTACCGGCCGCCAGGGTCGGCTCCAGATCGAGAGGTGGCCACGCCCAAGAAATACACGGGCGCTGCGTCTGCGGGTCGATCCGGTTCGAATTCGACACAGACCCCCAATTCGTGGCGGTCTGCCACTGCCTGGATTGCAGGAAGGCCTCAGGTGGGGAGGCGGCCACCCTCTTCGGTGTTCCGGAAGCGGCTGACCCGAGCTCGTCGGCTCTGCGTGCTTCGTCTCGGGCAGTGAATGGGTGGACGCGCCAGCGCGGATAGGCCGCTTCGCCTTCGAGCGGCGAGAAGGTGGAGCCCCATGGCCAAGTCGTCTCAAGGGATTGACGGCCTTGTGCGGGCCAGCACCGGGACAATCCTGCTCATATGGTACGGTGAGGCGGGGCTCTGATGGGAGGCACTCATGAAGACCTCGCTGATCATCACCACGGCGGTGATTTGCCTCTGCGGGAGCGCGTCGGCCGCGACCCGCTCCTCCGCGGGATCGCAGGCTAAGCCGGTCAATATTGTCCTCTCGGACTTCGCGTTCACGCCACAGAACCTGCACTTGCACCACGGCCAGGCCTACCAAATTCGTCTCGTGAACCGAGGCTCCGGGGGCCACAACCTCGCGGCACCGGAATTCTTCGCTGCCACTCAGGTAAGCCCGGGCGACGCGGCAACTCTCGTGGGCGGCAGGATTGAGGTTGGCAAGGGAGAGAGCCGCACGGTGAGCCTCATCCCGGTGACGGTGGGACGCTACAGGATGAGTTGCACGCATTTCCTGCATGCCGGCTTCGGAATGACCGGGACCATTACCGTCGACTGAGTTCGTCCAGGTGTGCCGTCTATGATCGGCGGCATGGACATCGCGCCGGGCTCCCGGGTGGCTGCCACAGGTCCACTGGCCGGGCAGGTTCGAAGCCCTTGGGCCGATGTCCTGTCGCCTCATCGCGAATGCTTACGCTCCCGACGTTTCAGGGTCTTCCTCTGGCACTTTCAGGGTTTATCCCAGTTGGTTCCGGCGGCCGAAGGGGCTATCCTGCCCAAGGGCTTGGACGCATCGGACCGGCGGCATTCCACGAGGGGCTGGCATTCCGCTTCGGGGTTCATCGCAATGCGCTGTTATCTAGGACTCCCCACCCTGTGTGCGTTGATCGCCGTAACGCCGGTTCTGGCGCAGGACAGCAATCGGCCGTTCACGCCCTCGGGCGAGGTTCGGATCCCGTCCGGGTCGGAGATCGATCGGATGCTCGACAGCAAGACCGTGCCACCGCCGGACAAGGAATTCTCGGCCGACGATGCCAAGGCCATCCAGCAGATGGACCAAAGGGCCAAGCGCATCGATCAGGAGGTCAAGCAGGGCATCTGCACGGATTGTTGATCCCTGCGCAATCGGTCGCGACGGAAACGGGATCATGCAATTTCTGAGCCGCCTTCTGCAACGCCTCGTCATCCTTGCGCTGGGCGTCTTCTCCGTCTGGCTGATCGTCTTCGTCGTCTTCGATACCGCGGACCAAAGGCTGCCATGGATCCTGGCCGTGGGCGTCACCTACGCGATCGCCGCCTATGGGGTTCTTCCGTGGATCATTCGCATGGGCCTCAAGCTCCTCCACCGGAAGCGGGTGCCCAGCTTCACCACGACGGGCGACGGACTGCCGGGCGATCCCGTCAACGTGGCGCTCGTGGGGACTCTCGCCCAGCTTCGCGCGGCTTTTGCGGCTCTGGGCTGGTCGGAGGCCGACCGACTGGGCTTGGCCAGTTCCTGGGGCATGATCCGAGCCTTCGTGTTCAACGCGCCCTATCCCACGGCCCCATTCAGCACCCTCTATCTGTTCGGGCGGGGCCAGGACGTCGGATTTCAGAAGGCGATCGACAACTCTCCCCGGAAGCGTCACCACATTCGGTTCTGGTCCTTGGGCCTCGCGCAAGCCGAGACCACCTGGGCCGGGGGATCCGCGGGCTTCTGGCTCAATACCGATCGCCCACCGGACGACGAACGGGTCCTCTGGGTCGGGGCGGGCACGAAAGACACGGGTCTGTCCCTGACCCGGCTCACGTTTCAGATCACCCACGCCACGGACTCGGACACGAATGTCGAACGCGACTTCATCATCGCCGCGTTGGAGACCATCGGGTCGATCGCAGACGTGAAGGTGTATCAGGCGGGCCAATGCATGGCCACTGGGCACGTCAACCACTACACGTCCGACGGGAGAGTGACATTGGCGAGCTTGGTGGTTCCGGCCCATTGATCCGGAATCCGTTGCTCCGAAGCCATGGTCCTTGAAACGACGCCCGGACCGGACGCCGATGGCTGCCACCGGCCCTTGCTGTCGAAGGGACGATGAAGCTCCGGTTCAGGATGTCGACGGCCCTTGCCACCGCGAGGGCGACGGTCGGCGCAAGAGCCGGAGCGCGAAGGCGATGCCGTGCGTGCGCTAGAGCATCGGACGGACCCAGAGGGTCACGTCCGAGGCTCTGTGTGCCAGCCAGAGCCGGGGGAGTGGTCAACCCAAGGCTCGAACACGGTCCGTTCAGTAGCAAGGCCCATAGGGATAGTAGCCGCACAGGCCATCGTCGCTGTAGCCAAGGTCAGGGTAGGCCGCCTCGGCGGCTCCCAGGGCGGTCCCGGCGGCAACGCCCGCCGCCGTGGCGCCCGCTCCGTACCAGGCGCCCCGATAGACTGGAGCATGCCAGTAGGTGCCGCGCACGACGTTGACGTCGCCGACCCGCACGGAGCCGAAGCGGTCACCGCCGAAGCGATCGAAATCGCCACCGCGGAAGCCGCCGAAGCGATCGAAGCCGCCGCCGCGGAACCCGCCGCCGGCGAACCCGCCGCCAGCGAATCCGCCACGGAAGCCGCCACCGAAGTGATCGATGAACAGGGCGGCCGGCCCGCTCGCGCCGTCCAAGTTGCCTTCCAGCACCGCCACGTCGAAGGTGAGGTTGCCGCCCTCGAGCTTGGGCGCCTTCAGGGTCACCACGGCGTCGCTCACCTTCGAGCCGTCGCCGCCCAGGACGGACACGGTGGCGTTGGGCGGATCAACGGCAAAGTTGTTCTTGCCTTCGTCCCATTGCATGATGAACTGCTGGGTCATGACGTGACCGGCCGCCCGCACCGGGCGATCGGCGAACACGATCGAACTCGGCGACACGCCCGTCAGGGTCAGCTTGGTTCCCTCGAGCTTTGCGCCCGCCGCGTTGAGCACGGCGAGAGATGGCACCGGGCCGGTGGGCGTGACCCGGCCGATGGCCTTCCTGATCGGCACTTGCGGGTTGGCCGGCGCGTCCTGGGACAGCGCAACGCCTGGCGCGAGCACGAGGCCGACGAAGAGGATGAGATCGGAGGCACGATGCTTCACGGACATGGTTCATCTCCTTGACTGGAATCTCCGTCGACCGATAAGCCGGTCCGACGGGACTTTTGCGGCGTCCCGGCTTCAGCCAGGGACGCTAGAGCCTCGGACCCAAAAGTGGACACCACTTTTGGGATTCATCCGAGGCTCCCTCTCTTGACCGGCGCATCGGATGAGGCGAAAAACCGGGTCCACTTTTCCGTCCGATGCGCTAGAGCATCGGACGTGTCATCGACCTCACGCCCGATGATTCAAGCTTTTGTTTTGGAGCATCTTTTCACGCAAAACCGGTTCCTACTTTTGCACCCGGTGCTCTAGAGCATCGGACGTGAAAAGTGGACCCACTTTTGGGATCGGATCCGATGCTCCACTCTTGGCTGGCGCATCGTTCGGGTCCGTCCGATGCCCTAGTTGCTGGATGGTGGGAGCCTGAGCTTCTCCATGGCCTGCTCGACCGAGAAGGACCCGGGTCGCTGGCGGGGTGGAAACTGCTGGAAGCTCGCCAGATGCTGGCCGACGATCGCCTGGGCCGGGACCACCACGAAGGCATGTTCGATGAACCATCTGACGTAGTCGCCGGATTCGTTCTGGGCCCGCTCGAAAGGATCGGAGCGCAGGTTGAACAGCATCGGCAGGCGCAGTTCGATCATCGGCTGCGCCCACACATCGAGCCCATGTGCCTTCTGCTCCAGGAACACGGCCTTCCATTGGTCGTAGCGAAGGCCGGCCAGGTTGCCGTCGTCGGTCCAGTAGAAGAACTCGCGGCGCTTGCTCGGCCCCTTGCGGCCGAGCAGGTCGCGCTGGTCGTAGCCGTCCAGGTGAACCTTGAAGGTCTTGCCCGCCGCATCGTAGCCTTGCAGCAGCTTGCTGTTGATGTCCGGCTCGCCCGCCGCGGCGACCAGGGTCGTCGTCCAATCCTCGGCGGACACGATGTCGTTGATCTCGGTCCGAGCCGGCACCTGGCCGGGCCATCGCACGATGGCCGGGACGCGATAGCCGCCCTCCCAGTTGGTGTTCTTCTCGCCGCGGAACGGGGTGGTGCCGCCGTCGGGCCATGTGAAAACCTCGGCCCCGTTGTCCGTGGTGTAGATCACGATGGTGTTGTCGGCGATGCCGAGGTCATCGAGCTTCTTCAGAACCTGCCCGACCTGCCCGTCGTGCTCCGCCATGCCGTCCGGATAGATCCCGAGCCCGGTCTTGCCTTCCGACTCGGGCTTGAGCCGGGTCCAGATGTGCATGCGGCTCGGGTTGAGCCACACGAAGAAAGGCTTCCGGTCCCGGTTCGCCCGGTCGATGAAGTCGAGTGACGCATTGAGGAATTCCTCGTCGATCGTCTCCATGCGCTTCTTGGTCAGAGGGCCGGTGTCCTCGCAGGTCTGCTTGCCCCACGGGCCGAAGCGGGGATCGCTGCCGGGCGTGTCCGTGGCGGTGGCACGGCAGCGCAACACGCCGCGCGGCCCGAACATCGCCCTGAAGGCGGGGTCCTTGGGATAATCCGCATGCTCGGGCTCATCCTCGGCATTGAGGTGGTAGAGGTTGCCGAAGAACTCGTCGAAGCCGTGCACCGTCGGCAGGAACTCGTTGCGGTCGCCGAGATGGTTCTTGCCGAACTGACCTGTTGCGTAGCCCTGCGGCTTGAGCAGTTCGGCAATCGTCGGGTCCTTGTCCGACAGGCCCTCCTTGGCGGCCGGCAGTCCCACCTTCAGGAGCCCGGTCCGCAAAGGGCTCTGACCGGTGATGAACGCCGCACGCCCGGCCGTGCAGGATTGCTGTCCATAATAATCGGTGAAGATCGCGCCTTCGTTGGCGATGCGGTCGATGTTGGGCGTGCGGTAGCCCATCATGCCGCGGTTGTAGGCGCTGATGTTCCAGTAGCCGATGTCGTCGGCCATGATGACGAGGATGTTGGGCTTCTGCTGCTGCGCCGCCGCCGGCACACTGAATGCCATCACGGAGGCGAACAAGGCGCCAAGGCCGATCCCGGCTGTTCCATTGGCTTTCATGTTTCAGGTCCTCTCACGTTCGGTGGCTCTCCGCGTCCTGCACCGCCGCAAGATCCCTCACTCGTTGCCGCAGGGCGAGTAAGGGTAGTAGCCGCACACATTCGGGATCACGGCCGAGTTCTCGGCCGCATAGGCTGCACTATAATTGGAGACCCCCGACCGCCCGTACCAGGCGCCATGAT